>DAOTWI010000029.1:0-15407 GCA_034436075.1 Roseiflexus sp. | reverse complement strand
CTCAGTTCTCAGTTCTCAGTTCTCAGTTCTCAGTTCTCAGTTCTCAGTTCTCAGTTCTCAGTTCTCGGTTCTCACCCAGGAGGATCACATGGACCCATTACAGTTGCTGATACTGCTGGTGATCGCCGGAATCTGCGGCGCCGTCGCCGAATTGATCGTCGGTTTCAGCCCGCCAGGGTTACACGTGATGTTGGTATCGATTATCATTGGAGTGATCGGCGCGTTTATTGGCGGCTGGATCGCCGGGGCGCTGAGCCTGCCGCCCATCACCGAGATTCGGGTCGGCAACATGCGTCTCAACCTGCTGTACACCATTCTTGGCTCAACGCTGCTGCTGGCAACGCTCCAGGCGCTGCGCAGCGGGCGGCAATGGTTTGCCAGGAGATAGGAGTGAGGGATCAGGGGTTGTTCACTGCGGGAAGAATCATGCGAAACACCATTTCGTCCGCATTGCGATGAACGGTCAGCATACCGTTGTGCTGCTCAACGATACTGTAACTCAACGGCAACTCGATGCCGTTCGCCTCACCACGCACGGGACCATCCGGTTCAAACAGCCGATGCAGATCGGCATCATCGATAAGAACACCAGTGTCTGCAAACTCCACAATCGCCAGGGACGCCGTCGCGTCGATCTGCTGATAGGTGCGAACGGTCAATCGCCCTCCTCGCGGCATCGCATAGGCTGCATTGAGGATCAGATTATAACAGGCATAGCGCAAATGACCGGCGAATCCCGGCACACGCAGATCGTCGGGCGCAAATTCACGGCGCAGATCGATCGCGCGTTCGCGCAGCATATCATCGGCCTGATGCAGCGCCTGATCAAGAACCCGATGTAACGCAACTGGTCGTTTCTCCTGCCCTGACGAACGATAAAGATCGAGCATGCGCCGCACGCTGGCGATCACATGTTCCGTTTCCTGCTGCGCCATTGCCAGATAACGCTGGCGTTTCTCGTCGTTGAGCGGTCGGTGGTGCAACAGATAGAGCGTATTGGCAATTGCCTGGAGCGGATTGTTGATCTCGTGGGCAAGCGCAGCCGTCAGGCGTCCGACGAGCGCCAGACGCCCATTGTGCGCCTGATCGATCTGGCTCATACGCTGCCGCAGTTGCGCTTCGCATTCGGCGGTGCGGTTGAGCGTGGCGCCGATCAGCGCCGCCGCTGCTTGCAGACACGCGCTGACCTCGACATCGTCGTTCGCGCCATCGGGTAATGCTGCAATGATGACACCCTTCACGGCGCCGCCGGTGAAGGGCGCGCAGATCAACGCGCTGTCGGTTGCCAGGGTTCGTTCCCACCAAGCAGAAGCAATCTCGCTTGCCGAAGACGTGATGACACGGTTCCGGGTCATGGCTGCACCACAGAGCCCGCTCGACAGCGACAGTGCAACCGGCAGTGTGGGCGCTCTTCCAAACGACGCCGCTCGCCGGACGTACAACGTATCATCGTCTGCCAGAATCACATAGCCGCGCAACAAAAACGGCGCTGCATCGAGCTGCGCCGCCATCGCATCCAGCGCACTGGCAGGGGTGCGACATTGCGTCAGCGCCAACCCGGCCTGCGCCACCCACGTCAGATACGCGGCATTGCGCGGCAGAGCGACGCTTGTGCTATAACCATCAAGCACGTCGGCACTCTGTTCGGAGCGTAGAACCTCTTGAGCATCTCGTTGCGTCACGTTCAACCACCATAGCGTCGTCGCAGTTCAAGCCAGATATCTTCAAGCGTCATGCCCTGGTGTTGCAACAAGACCAGCACGTGATACATCAGATCGGCGACTTCCCAGGCAATCTCGGCAGGAGCGCCGTTTTTTGCCGCAATAATAACTTCCGCTGCTTCCTCGCCGATCTTTTTGCCAATCCGATCAACGCCGCCCATAAGCAGCTTTGTAGTGTACGAACCCTCTTTCGGGGCGGATGCGCGCTGGGCAATGACGTTCGCAAGATCGGTAAGAATGACGGACGCAGGCGCGCGCGTTTCCGCCAGATCGCCATCGAGGGTGCGATGAAAGCAACTCACGCGACCGGTGTGGCATGTCGGTCCAGCCGGTTCCGCCAGCGCCAGCAGCGCATCACCGTCACAATCCTGCCGGATCTCGACCAACCGCAGCACATTGCCGGAGGTCTCGCCTTTGCGCCAGAGCGCCTGCCGGCTCCGGCTCCAGAATGTCACCATGCCCGAGACCAGCGTTTGCTGCAATGCCTCCTCGTTCATATACCCCAGCATCAGCACCTCGCCGCTGCGCGCGTGCTGGACGATGACCGGGATCAAGCCTGCTTCATTGAACTGCATACGGACAGCGTCTCCATCTCCACCTTGTCGCCCACCCTTTACCCTGTACCGCAAGCGTGGGCTGAGCCTGTCGAAGCCCACGCTAACTGCAAGGCAAGAGGCGCCTCTCGTGCAGCGCGTAAGACTCTAGTGCAAGAAGTGCCGTCTTCCGGTAAACACCATTGCTATGTCGAGCCGGTTGGCAGCCGCAATCACCTCATCGTCGCGCACCGACCCGCCGGGCTGAATGACCGCCGTCGCACCCGCCGCCGCCGCAATCTCGACGCTGTCGGGGAACGGGAACAACGCATCGCTGGCGATGACCGACCCGGCGAGCGAGAGACCGGCGTTCTGCGCCTTCCACATCGCCACGCGCGTACTATCGACGCGGCTCATCTGCCCGGCGCCAATCCCCAGCGTGCGATCGGCGGCAGCAAACACGATCGCGTTCGACTTGACATGCTTCACGACGCGCCAGGCGAACCGGAGCGCGGCGCGTTCGGCATCCGTCGGCGCGCGCTGCGTCACCGCCTGAAACGGCTCCTCATCGAGCGGCGCAAGGTCCGGCTCCTGCGCCAGGATGCCGCCGGGCACGCTGTGGTACGCCAACCCGGGCGCCTGATTGACAGAGCGCAGCGCACGCATCAGACGCCGGTTTTTCTTTTTGCGCAACAGCGCCAGCGCATCATCGGCGAAAGCGGGCGCAATGACAATCTCGGAGAAAATCTCATCAATCGCCTGCGCCAGCGGCAGATCGAGCATCTGGTTCACCGCGATGATGCCGCCAAACGGCGCTTCCCGATCGGTGGCGAACGCCTTCTCCCAGGCTTCGAGCGGCGTGGCGCCAACTCCGACGCCGCACGGGTTGGTATGCTTGACAATCGCCAGCGCCGCCCCTTCCGCCGGATCGAACTCCTCAATCAGCGACTGAACCGCAGCAATATCGAGGATATTGATGTACGACAACTCGCGCCCATGCAGTTGCTCGAAGAATGCATGGAAATCGCCGTAGAGCGCCGCGCGCTGATGCGGATTTTCGCCGTAGCGCAGGTCCTGCGCCTTGCGAAACGCCAGCGGCAGCGTTTCCGGGAAGAGTTCATCGGACAGATACGCGGCGATGGCAGCATCATACGCAGCAGTATGAGCAAACGCGCGCGCCGCCAGGCGCCGTCGTAGATCAGACGTCACCGTTTCAGTGCGCAATGCCATCAACACCGCATCGTAGTCGTCCGGGCTGACGACCACCAGCGCCGACTCGTGATTCTTGGCGGCGGCGCGCACCATGGCGGGACCGCCGATATCGATCTGTTCGATCGCGTCCGCCAGGGTGACATCGGGGCGGGCTATCGTCTCGCCAAAGGGATAGAGATTGACGACCACAAGGTCAATTGGCGCAATGCCATGAACATCGAGCGCCGCCATGTGGTCTGGATTATCGCGGCGCGCCAGAATGCCGGCGTGAATGGCGGGATGGAGCGTTTTCACCCGCCCATCGAGGATTTCGGGAAAACCAGTGACATCGCTGACCGGTCGAACCGGAATGCCAGCCGCAGCCAGCGTTCGCGCCGTGTTGCCGGTCGAAATGATCTCATAACCAAGTTCGACAAGACCGGCAGCGAACGCTTCGATGCCGCGCTTATCGGAAACGCTCACAAGCGCACGCACTCTGCGCCTCCATTGGTACAAACGCCGCCTGCTTGTTCAAGCGAAAGCGGGCGCACTCTTCGAGTTTTATTGTACCACAGAGCATTATGTGCAGTTTCTTGCAGCGCTGCTCCAAGAACGATCAAACGTATCGAAGAGAACCATGTGTCATGATAATCGGGGGGTATTACCAGAGCGTAACTCACGGAGAGCCGTTGCATTGCATCGGCTGTAGCGCGAGGCGCGAGGGCGCAGGTCGAACGGAGAGCCGTTGCTTTGCAACGGCTGTAGCGCGAAGCGCGAGGGCGCAGGTCAAACGGAGAGCCGTTGCTTTGCAACGGCTGTAGCGCGAGGCGGAGGGTGCAGGGGAGGAGGTTAACCCCCTACCCCCGGAAGACCTGCTCGGCGAAAGAGCGCATTTGGGAGACAGGCTCTCGGACGCGCGCTTCGCCGAACGCGCGAATTGCCGATGCTTCGAAGAGATTGAGCGCCGACGTGACCTGTTCACGGGTCGCCGTATCCTGATCGTGGATGCTGGCGCGCACATACGCCTCGACCAACAGTGCGCGAGCGGAGGGACCAAGCGTATCGAGAACGATACGTTCGAGTTCGGGGAACAACGAGTCTGTCAGGTTCGAGTCACGTTTTTCGACCAACCCGCTCTCGAGCAGGCGGTTCAGAATCTCGCATGTGCGCGCTTCGCCCAGGCCGCTGCGCTGCGCGATATACCCGACGGTATTCTTACCGTTCACCATCGTCAGCACGCGCCACTCATCGGCTTCCAGGCTAATCTCATTGCCAGTGGACGACGGGTTGGGCACGAGGCGCAGGATCGTATTCATGGAAAGCGTTGGTTCCGGCGCATGCGCCATCGCCTCCTGGCGCATAATGCCTTCCATGATGATCATATTATTGCTCTGGGTGATCGTCGGCTTATCGAGCGTCACATCTTCGTGGAAGCGGAAGGGACCGGATGTGAGGGTAAAGAACGTATACGCCGCTTCGAGCGGGGGCAACGAACCGAGGCGGGCGCCGATAATGCGACCATCGCGGAAATAGAGCCAGCCGTCGATCTCTTGAGCGCCGCGTTTGCCCTGGAGATGCACAGCGCCCGACTTATTGCTCAACTCGATCAATTGAATAATATCGGTGAGCGAAAACTCGCTCAGATCGCCTGCGAGTGCCATAGCTCACATCCCAGACGCACAGCTCGGAAAACGCATCACTTACAGGAATCTGTGCGCACTACAGTTTACTGATCACTAGTTTACTGATCGCCTTCAACGTATCGAACACCCCGGCGCCGTTGGTCGCCGTTGCTTCGAACCGTTGCCACCCCAGCGTATTCAGATACTTATCGAGAGTCGCTACCGGCAGCGCACCGGGAACATCGCGTTTATTGTACTGCAAGACGACCGGAAAGTCCTGGAAACGCTTATTTTGCCGTGTAATGTTGACGGCAAGTTCGCGCAGGCTGCGGATATTCTCTTCAAGTTTGTGCTTCTGCGAGTCAGCCACGAAGACAACGCCATCCGCCCCGCTGAGCACTGCAACCCGCGTACGCTCATACAGCACCTGACCAGGCACCGTGTAGAGGTGAAAGCGCGTCTGAAACCCGCGCACCTTCCCCAGGTCGAGCGGCAGAAAGTCGAAAAACAGGGTGCGCTCCGTCTCGGTCGCAATGGACAGCAACTCCCCTTTGGTTTCTTTGGGAACCTGGCTGTGGATGTACTGCAGGTTGCTGGTTTTCCCGCTCATGCCAGGCCCGTAGTAGACGATCTTACAATGAATCTCTCGCGCAGCAACGTTGATCAGAGCCATAGGTCCTCTCGTCTGCATGCTGGCGGCCGTGCCAGATGGCGCGAACGCGCAGCAGCGGCCGACTAGTCGCGGAACAGGAGGTCAATCGTATCTTCCATCGAGGTGCGGAACGACGAGCCGAGCACATCGTCGCGCGCCTTTTGTTGTTCGCGCACCCGCTCGAGAACCACACTCAGATCATCGGTGGCTTTCTTCGTCAGCACCTTCACCAGACCGATGTGCGTCCCTTTGTTGAAAATGATGCACAAAATCCACTGATCTTCGATCAGTGAAATGAAAATGTTCTCACGCACACCCTGCGTAAACAATTGGCGGAAGTCTTTTTCGCGCAGCAACTTGGCGACCTCGCGCGATGAGGCGAACGTGCCGGCAATCAGCGCTCCCAGGGCAGTAATATCCTGGCGTGCCGCGTCACCCTGGGCAGTGATCACCTGACCGCTCTTGTCGAGAAGCAGGACGTAGTTGCCGCCGGTATCTTCGGCAAGGCGCACCAGGCATTCTTCGATGACTTTGATCTCTTCAGCTGGAACGATCTGACTCGTAAGTTGTGGATCCATGCGGCTCTCCACTCTGCGTGCGGCGGCCTGCGCCGGGATAGGCATGTGCAGACTGTGCACCCACCCCATCTCCCGCTATTATAGCATACCGCTCGTACCACAGACGGACCACTGCACCTGCTGCGATGCGCGGACGTGTGGCCCGTCTATTGCAGTCTGCTCTCCATTATACTACACACTTGCATACCAGAACATGATCGAAGCGGTAGCGACGTGATTGCAGCATTGCTACATTTGGCGTGTTACCCCTCGTGATCAACGCTGCGCTCGCGTTCCTTGGGCGGGCGCCCGGTGCGAATGTTGCGCAGCGACTGGATCGTGGCCGCCAGCGCCCGATCCGCCCATCCGTAGATCGTCGGGCGACTCTTGCGCAGATCTTCGGCGATCTGAGTCACGTTGGTGCGGTATTCGGGATCGAACGTCGCCAGATTGATGCGCGCCGATGCAACGATCTGTAAAATCTCTTCCTCACTCAGGTCGTGTTCGCGGATCAGTTTCCTGGCTCGCTTGCTGCTCAGATCGAGTCGCATAGATGCGCACCTTTACGCTCGCGCCCTGTCTCCATATGCTGGCGGGCATGCTCGTGACGGATAGTTGTTCCTCTGTGATCATAGCATGAGGAAAACCGGATGTCCAGTGCTATTTGTAAACAGTAATCACCCCCCACGGCATGTGCCTTCAATGCGGGAAAGCCGATCAGGTAGCGGCTTACGCCATGTCGCTTCATGGCGAAAATGCTTTCGAGGCGTGACGACATGTAAGTATTAACAGACTGTCGCCCGTTCGTAAAAAAACCCTGCCCGCCAGCACATCATGCCAGCGGGCAGGGCGCCTGGTGCATCCTCCACAGAGGACGATCAGTTGTTCGTCGGATTGATCAGGATCCGGCGCGGCTTGACCTCCTCAGCCTTGGGGATCTCCAGCCGCAGCACGCCATTGTTCAGCGTCGCCTTGATGGCATCCGCCCGTACCGAGCGCGGCAGCGCGACCTGGCGCTGGAAGGCGCCATAGCGCCGCTCGATGCGATGATAGTTGCGCTTCGTCTCCTGCGACTCCTGCTTGATCTCGCCCTTAATCGTCAGCAGGCTGTTCTCGACGGTCACTTCCAGGTCTTCCGGCTTCAAGCCCGGCACCGCCGCTTCAACCAGATAGGCGTCCTCGGTCTCGCTCAGGTCGAGCGCCGGAACGAAGCCGCCCCGCGCCAGATCCGGTCGCACGAAGCTTTCCTCGAACAACTGGTTCATCGCCTCACGCAGGGTCATCATGTCCTGGAACGGATCCCAGCGAGTCAGGTTCGTCATGGCGTTACCCTCCTTTGTTCAGGTTTATTTGGGTTGCGTTGTTGTGTGGGTCGTCGTTTTCTTGTTTCCGTTGAGCAGTATAGGCGATGTGTGTTAGAATGCCATCTACGGAGCGTTAGAACGATGTTAGACCGGTATGATCAACGGTTGCGCCAGCTTGAGTCACTGTTGCGCGTCAGTCGCGCGATGACAGCGCAACTCGATCTCGCCAGTGTGCTCAATCTGGTGATCGAGGCGGCGGTCGATCTGCTCGCCGGCAGTTCTGGATTGATTGCGCTGCGTGATGATGATGGCGTGACGCGCATCTATGCTGCGCACGGGTTGGCGCGCGAAACCTGGCCCGCCTTCGATGACCTGCTGGCGACGCCGCTCAACGATCAGCAGGCGCTGGTGCAGCGCCTGCGCGAAGCAGGCGCTGGCATCGGGCTGCCATTGCGCCACGTCAGCGCGTTGCCGCTGGTGTTCCGCAACGCAACGGTCGGGGTGATCTATGTCTTCCGCGCTGCGCTGAACGTTGAGTTTACCGCCGAAGAACATCAACTCCTGACCGCATTCGCCGACCAGGCGGCGATTGCGGTCTCCAACGCGCGTCTGTTCCAGAGCGTCCTGCGTGAAAAACAGCATCTCGATGCGCTTATCGAGAACAGCGCCGACGGTGTGATGATTCTCGATGAACGCTGGCGTATTACCACGTTCAACCGCGCGATGGAGCAGTTGACAGGCTGGAGCCGCGAGGAGGCGATTGGGCGTCCGTGCGCGGAGGTGCTGGCGATCCATACGCCGCAGGGCGCCAATCTGTGCCTGACCGATTGCCCGTTACAACGGCAACCATTCGACCCCAACCCGGTCGCCGAAGGGTGGATCACAACGCGGGATGGACGGCGCCTCTACATCCAGAGCCGCTATGCAGCGCAGCGCACTCCACAGGGCGCGTTCCTTGGATCAATTGCGAACGTTCGTGATGTCACCGAGCAGAAGATCGAAGCCGAAATGCAGAACACATTCATCTCGGTCATCTCGCACGAACTGCGCACACCGGTCAGTATCATCAAAGGATACGCCGAGACACTGGCGCGCCAGGACGCGACATGGGACGCAGCGACTCTCCGCGAAGGACTGGCGATCATCATCGAAGAGGCGGATCGTCTGGCGCAACAGATCAATACGCTGCTGGAAGCCTCCCGCTTGCAGACCGACGGTATGCGCCTCGAGTTGAGCGACTGGTCGGTGCGCCCGCTGGCGGAGCGGGTCGTTGAACGCTTCGCGCCACAGGCAGGCGACCGGTTTACCTTTGCGATCGATATCCCTGATGATTTTCCGCCAGTGCACGCCGATTATGAGCGCACGCGCACTGTTCTGGAAAATCTGGTCAGCAATGCGATCAAGTACAGCCCGAATGGCGGGTTGGTGCGGATTGCAGCGCGGGTGAGCGGCGATTTTGCGATCGTCTCGGTGAGCGATCAGGGGATTGGCATCCCGCCCGAAGAGCAGAAAAAGCTCTTTCGCCGCTTCTATCGCGTCGATAACCGCCTGCGGCGCGAAACACAAGGGGCAGGATTGGGATTGTTCCTGTCGCGTGTCATCGTCGAAGCGCAGGGCGGGCGCATCTGGGTGGACAGCCGGCCGGGGCGCGGGTCGCGTTTCTCGTTCACACTACCGCTGGCGACGCCGATCCTGAGCGATCAGGCAACGTCGAACGAAACGGAGGCTGCCACAACCGTCGCTTATGCCGAACCGTCCGTAGAGATGCTTCCGCGTGTGGAACCGCCGCTGCTCGAGGACTCTGAGCGTTAAGGAAAGAGCGCATATGTCGGAACTCAAAGACAAGTTGATCCTCGTCGTCGACGACGAGCCGCGCATGGTCAACTTCATGCGCATGAACCTGGAACTCGAAGGGTGCCGGGTGATCAGCGCATCGAACGGGCGCGAGGCGCTGGAAAAAGCGCGCGATGAGATGCCGGACGTGGTGCTGCTCGATATTATGATGCCGGTGATGGATGGCTTCGAGACGCTGCGCCGGCTGCGGCAGGCATCATCAGTGCCGGTGCTGGTGCTGACCGCGAAAGACGACGAGGAGGACCGCATCAAAGGGCTGGAACTGGGGGCTGATGATTACATCGGCAAACCCTTCAGTCATCGTGAACTGGTCAGCCGCATTCGCGCCGTGCTGCGACGTTATAACACCCCGCCGCCAGCCCCGCAGACGCTGGTCAGGGTCGATGATCGGCTCCAGATCGATTTTGCCCGGCGTGAGGTGCTGGTCAATGGCGAACGGGTGAACCTGCGCCCGACGGAGTATCGGCTCCTGTACCATCTGGTGCAAAACGCAGGGTATGTCATGACCCACGAGCAACTCCTGAGCAAGGTGTGGGGACCGGAGTACCGCGACGAGACGCACTATCTCAGGCTCTACATCACCTATCTGCGCCAGAAGATCGAGGAAGACCCGGCAAATCCAAAGTACATCCTGACCGAACGCGGCATCGGGTACCGGTTCGTCGATTTCAAGCGCGAGGGGCATGGATGAGGCGAGAGGCGAGAGGCGAGAGGCGAGAGGGGGCCCGTAGAGCCGTTGCACTGCACCGGCGGTGCACGTAGTGCGCGGCGTGATGGGAGAGATTGCAGGAGTGAAGGTCGAAGTTGATCAGGCTCTCTCAAAGCTAAGGACGTGCCAGTCGTTCAACGCGCTTTCGAGTTGGTTCGCGAGGTTGATGTGTGTGTACAGACACTGTTTAGTTGCCAGAGCGGTGGGCCTGCACTATGATACGGGCGCGTTTCCATATATCCTGAATTGCGATCTCAATAACCGACGCCTCCTGCGCCAGACGCAGTAATCCGGCTTCATCAAGCGCTGCCGTTTGCAGCGCAGAGATCTCTTGATGGAGCGCTTGCAGGCGTGCTACCAGTTGATCCGCATCTTTCGCCAGTGTCGCCGCCGTTGCTGCATCAATGACGATAGAACGACGCGACAGTATTCTGATAGCACGATGCCACTCCGGTTCACCGGAGAATTCAAGACGGCGCAGAAGCCGGATCAATGTACGCTGCTGCTCTCCCAAATGCGCCAACGCCTCGCGGCGACTCGCCACGTCATCTGCAAGCGCACGCGCTGCCCGCAACATGCGCCGAAGTGCATCGTGATTGGTCGGCGCTGGAGACTGCGCCATCATATTCGCGCGCATCACCGTTTCGCGTATGAGTGATCGCTGGTGGGTTAGGACCAGCGGTATTTCTGGATTCTGTTCCAGTGCTTCCAGCATTCGCCCTAGATTTGCAATATCAGCGTGCAACTGATCGTTCAGTTCGCTGAGTCGCGTGTGTTCCTTGTTGATTATTGCAGCGGTTTCGACCACACGCACGACGCGCGCATGCATACGCTGCACCTCCAGCACATGCATTGCGCATGTATCTGTATGACTGGTCTGCCGTGCAGTTTGAGCGTTTCGCAGCGCCTGGTCAGCAGCCAGACATTCGGCGTTGAGCGTGTAATAGTCGTCGAAAGTTGCTGGAAGCGCGCTGAGTGCATCGCGCGCTCGTTCGAGTTGTGCAGCCAGCGCGTCTATGCGCCGATCAAGGTCTGCAAGCGTTGCCGTTGGCGCGACCGATCCAGGGGCTTCAGAGATCGTCGTGGCACTCGGTGTGACCGTCAATTCTCCAGTCACTCGCAGTGACGACGCCGCAGGCGGATCGCTCGTCGCCGCTGTTTCCGGCTCAGGCGGATCGGACCAAACTGGTCTGGATGGCGCTGGAGCGCGCCCTGATGAAACCGGTGATGAAGGAGAAGCGCGAGTTGTCTGTGATGACGCCCTGGACGCAGTTTGGCGCATGGAGGGCGCACCCTTCGCCGCAGACCGCCTGCGCGCAGAACCTCGATTCCGATGTGAGTTCCGCAACCGCCGCGTCCATACATCGCTGAACACGACGATTATCCCTGCCAGTACGATAAGTCCTAGCAGAAAGATGACCAGTTGAGCGATCGAATTGTTCATGTCCGAATAAAAATAGCAACGTCACGAACCAACTCGAATGCCCGCTGGACGAATAGACTTCTCTCCCTTCTCACAGCCTCGAACGGGGATCGAGCGCATCGCGCAACCCATCGCCCATGAAGTTGATGCTCAGCACCGTCAGGAAGATCAGCGCGCCGGGAATGAGCGCCAGCCACGGCGCCGCCTGCAGATACTGGCTGCCGTCGGTCACCAGGCGCCCCCAGGTTGGCGTATCGGGGGGGAAGCCAACACCGAGGAATGAGAGGGTCGACTCAGCGATGATCGCGCTGCCGATCTCCAGTGTGGCGGCAACGATGATCGGGCTGATAGCGTTGGGCAGAATGTGGCGAAACATGATCGCCGTCCGGCTGATCCCCAGGCAGCGCGCCGCTTCGACGAACTCCTTCTCCTTGAGCGAGAGGAACGTCGCCCGCACGACGCGCGCCGTCTGCATCCACGCCAGCGCGCCAATCACCGTCACCACAATGACGAAGATGCCCGCCTCCGGCGACCCCATCGCCTGGATGACCGGATCGCGGAACAGATAGACCGTCAGCAGAATGAGCGGCACGGAGGGAAGCGACAGAAACAGATCGGTCAGGCGCATCAACGCCTGATCGACCACGCCGCCGAAGAAGCCCGCCGCCGCGCCGATGATCGTCCCCAGCGAAATCGCAATCAGCATCGCCACAAAACCGACCGCCAGCGACACGCGCCCGCCGTAGATGCAGCGCGCCAGCAGATCGCGCCCCAGGTCGTCGGTGCCGAAGGGATGGACGTGGGTCGGCGGCGACAGCAACGCCAGAAAATCGAGATGATCGATCAACACGCGAATATCATAGGGGTTCTCTGCCGTTACTGGAATGCCCGACTGCGCCAGTTGATCGACCAGGTAGCGTTCATACCACCAGGCGCCGGCGGTCACCGCCAGCGTCAGGAAGATGAGAATGCCTGCACCAATCATCGCCAGCGTATGGCGGCGGAAGCGGCGCCATGCGTCTCCCAGCAGCGTGCGCGGCTTCGATGAGACGCCGAGTTGCAACTGCCGGATCGTGGCAGCGGCATCGGTCACGGAAGAGGGTGTCATCGTCTGGTTTGCTTCGGACATCTCCACCTCGCCTGACGTAATAAACTAGCTGTAACGCACGCGGGGATCGAGCACGCCGTAGAGAATATCGGCAATCAGATTGAACAACACCGTAAGACAGGCAAAAATGAATGTGATCGCCATAACGACTGGCGTGTCAGAATTCTGAATTGAGGTGATCAGCAACTGGCCAATGCCATTGACCCGGAACAGGTTCTCGGTAATGATCGCGCCAGCAAAAATCGTCGGAATGCCCAGCGCAATCAGGGTCACTACCGGGATCATACTGTTGCGCAACACATGGCGGATGATCACCATCCGGTCCGCCAGACCTTTAGCGCGCGCAGTGCGCACATAGTCGAGCGGCAGATTGTCGAGCATCGACGAGCGCATAAAGCGAGCCAGCGCCGCCGTCTGCTGCACCACCAGCACGGTGACCGGCAGCGCCATCTGGCGCGCCTGCGCGACGATCCCGTCCCAACCCGCCAGGTTGAGCGTCGAGTTGTACACAATCGGGAACCACTGCAGATTGATGGCAAACACCAGCATTAACGTCAGGCCCGTAAAGAATGACGGCACGGAAAAGCCAATAAAGGCAATGAACGTCGCCACCTGATCGAACAGCGAATACTGCTTCACTGCCGAAATGACGCCGATCGGAATGGCGATCAGCACCGCTATCAGATACGCTGATCCAACCACCATCAATGTCTGCGGCAGGCGTTGCCAGATCAGGTCGATCACCGGACCGCGCGTGCCGAACGAAAACCCCCAATCGCCGCGCGCCAGCGCGGTGAGCCATTTGACATAGCGCACATACCAGGGTTGATCAAGCCCAAATTGAATGCGGATCAACTCGCGGGTCGATTCCGGGATCGCCGGGTTGAGCGCAAACTGCGCCAGCGGATCGCCTGGCGCCAGCGCCAGGATTGCAAAAATCACAAAACTGATGATCAACAGCGTGGGAATGGCAATCAACACCCGCCGCAGCACATACTGAGCCATACGCTTCCTTTTGATACGATCATACAGGGGACAGGCATTAACCTGTCCCCTGTATCGTTCACAACCCTACTTGCTCCATGTGGCGATATTCCAGATGCTCGAGTCGAAGGTGTTGAAGGTCGGACCCTTGAGCGCCTTCACCTTGGCGTTGGGGGTCTGGCGGTTGATGAGCGGGATGATGGCGCCATCAGTCACCAGCAGATCATTCATCTTGATCGCCAGTTCGGCGCGCTTCTTCGGGTCGAGTTCCTTCTTCAACTGCTCGAAGAGCGCGTCATATTCGGGATTGCAGTAGCGCCCGTCATTGTTGCCATTCCACCTGTTCGTCACTGACGCGCGCTCGGAGCAGAGCCAGCCCTGGAGATACTGCTGCGGATCAACGCTGCTGGGACCGTTGGTATACATCTGGAGGTCGGCGTAGAACTTGTTCAGCGTATCCGGGTTGCCCTCATCACCACTGAAGAAGACAGCGGCATCAATCGCTTTGACGTTCACCTGAATGCCGATCTCCGCCAGGTTCGACTTGATGATTGCCTGCGAGCCCTGGCGCAGCGTGTTGATCGACGTCTGGAAACTGACGACCAGCCTGACCGGTTTGCCCCCGATCTCCTTCTCGCGCACTGCGCCATTCAACTTCCAGCCCGCATCTTCGAGCAACTTCTTCGCCGCCTCGACGTCGCGCTCACACGTCAGGTTCGGTGAGTTGACCGAGGCTGGCACTACCAGCACATTGCAGGTCGGCTTGCCAGTGGGCCCATACAACTGCTCAGCAATCGCCTTGCGGTCGATCGCCAGCGAGATCGCCTTGCGCACAGCGGGGTCAGTCAGGAACGGGTGCGGTTGATCCGGCTCGCTGCGCTTATCGCCGAGGGCAGGGTCGGGGTTGGAGAAGTTGACCACAATGCGC
This sequence comes from Roseiflexus sp., assembly GCA_034436075.1. GTDB lineage: Bacteria > Chloroflexota > Chloroflexia > Chloroflexales > Roseiflexaceae > Roseiflexus. Next base: position 821 of record DAOTWI010000029.1, on the reverse strand, counting down.
TCGACGCCGAACGAACCGCCAGCGAGCGGGTCACACTTGCCGCTTGCCAGAATCGGCTCAAGCACCGCCTTCGGGATTTGCAGGTTCCAGGCGAAGTCCACCTCTTCCGTCTCGCAGACGGCGCGCGCCGCCGACGCTGCATCGCCGCCGCCCTTGATCTCGACTTCATCGAAGAAGACGTTGTCGGCATCGCGGAAGAAGGGGTTGCGCTCGTAGATCACCACATCGCCCGGCTTGAACTCTTTCAGCTTCCAGGCATTCGTCCCGATCGGCGCCAGGTTCGCCGCCTGGCACGCTGCGTCGGTGCTGGCTGCCGCGCCGATGCACTTCTCGAACTGCTTCTTCTGCAGGATCATACCGTTCGGACCGACGAAGGAGATATACGGGGCGGCATTTGGCTCCTTCCACGTAATCTTAACCGTCGTGTCATCGACCTTCTCGACATTGGCGATCGGATCGAAAACCGCCTTGGTGGTGCAGGCGGTCGCCGGATCAGCACAATACTGCCAGGTGAAGATGATGTCGTCAACCGTAAAATCGCTGCCATCGGACCACTTCAGCCCTGGCTTGAGCTTCCACGTGATGCTCGTGCCATCGGCAGCGATGCCGCCATTCTCGATCGTCGGGATCTCTGCCGCCAGGAAGGGCACCAGTTCATCCTTTTCGTTGTAGCGCGCCAGCGGTTCGAGGATGACGGTTGCGCCATCAAAGTCTTTCGTGCCGGTCGCCAGGTGTGGATTGAGGGTCGTCACCGCCTGCCAGTAGAGGATCTTCAGGCGGCCGCCTGGTTGCGACGCGGGCGCAGTCGTCGGCGCAGCGGG
>DAOTWI010000028.1:0-13657 GCA_034436075.1 Roseiflexus sp. | reverse complement strand
TGCCAGCCTGGGGGCGCCGACAGCCCTGCGCGATCTTGGCATGCGCGCTGAGGACCTCGACCGTGCCGCCGATCTGGCGCTGCGCAGTTCGTATCCCAATCCGGCGCCGCTGACGCGCGACGGCATCCGCCGGTTGCTCGACGACGCCTATCACGGGCGGCGCCCGAAAGGAACCAGTGTATGACCGATAAGCGCCTTTTGATGCGTGACGCCATTGCCCGCTATGTGCAGGATGGCATGTCGGTGGCGATTGAAGGCTTTACCGCCTGCATTTGCTTTGCTGCCGGTCACGAAATCATTCGTCAGCGGCGACGCGACCTGACGCTCATCCGCATGACGCCAGACCTGATCTATGACCAGATGGTGGCAGCCGGAGTTGCACGAAAGATGATCTTCAGCTACCTGGGCAATCCTGGCGTCGGTTCGCTCAACGCGATCCGTCGCGCCGTCGAGCAGGGCGTGCCGCAGCCGCTCGAACTCGAAGAGTATTCGCACTACGGCATGGTTGGTCGCTATGTTGCTGGCGCATCCCGGTTGCCGTTCTTTCCGTTGCGGTCATACGCGGGCAGCGATATGCCGCGCGTCAATCCGCTCATTCGCACGGTCGAAGACCCGTACAGCGGCGCGCCGATTGCCGTGGTTCCGCCGCTCAACCCGGATGTCGCCATCATCCACGCGCAACGCGCCGATGTCTCCGGCAACACGCACCTCTGGGGGTTGATCGGATCGCAGAAAGAAGTCGCCTTTGCCGCACGGCGCCGGATCGTGGTGGTGGAAGAGATTGTCGATGAGTCGGTGATTCGCTCTGATCCTAACCGGACGATCATTCCGGGGCTGATCGTCGATGCCGTGGTGCACGAACCATTCGGGGCGCACCCCTCCTATGCGCAGGGATATTACGACCGCGATAATCAGTTCTATCTCGAATGGGATCGCATCTCGCGCGCCCACGAACAGGTAGTCGTCTGGCTTGAGGAATGGGTCTACGGCGTGCCTGACCGTGCGGCGTATCTGGAGAAACTGGGCGCTGAACGCCTGGAGCATCTCAAACCCGCGCCCGCGCCAGCGGCGCCGGTGGACTACGGAGCGTACCAATGAACTATACCGCCTCCGAGATGATGATTGTAGCCGCCGCTCGCGCGCTGGCTGGGGCGCGCACCGTCTTCGTCGGCGTCGGGTTGCCGAATATCGCCTGCAACCTGGCGCGCCGCACCATCGCACCGGACCTCGAACTGATCTACGAGGCGGGCGTGTATGGCGCGCGTCCGGCGCGTCTGCCGCTCTCGATCGGCGATCCGACGCTCGTGACCGGCGCGACATCGGTGGTGTCGCAGGCTGATCTGTTTGGTCTGTACCTGCAGGGCGGATTGGTGGACGTGGCGTTGCTCGGCGGTGCGCAGATCGACCGGTTCGGCAATCTGAACACGACCGTCATCGGCGACTATGCACATCCCAGGGTGCGCCTGCCGGGGAGCGGCGGCGCCTGCGAGATTGCCGCCAATGCCCGGCGAACCTTCATAATCATGCGTCTGACGCGCCGCGCCTTTGTTGAACGTCTGGATTTCGTCACCAGTCCGGGGCACCTTGAAGGCGGCGATAGCCGCGAGCGACTCGGATTGCCCGGCGCCGGACCGGCGCTGGTGGTCACCGATCTGGCGCTGTTTGATTTTGCGAACCCAGAGCGCGAGATGCAACTGATCGCAGTGCATCCGGGCGTCACCATTGAGCAGGTGCGGGCAGCCGTCGGATGGAACCTGCGACTCGCCGGTGACGTGACTGGCACGCCGCCGCCGGCGCTGGACGAATTGCGGGTTGTGCGTGAGGAACTCGACCCCCAAGGGATATATCGCTAAGTGTTCAGCAAAAAGAAAGGATGACGCGCATGCACGACGAGAGTGAAGCGCAGATCACCGCCAACGCGCTCAGGAGTCTGGAAGGCGTTCAGAATCCGCGCCTGAAGCGCATCATGACGAGTTTGATCACCCATCTGCACGCCTTCGTGCGTGATATGGAACTGACTGAGGAAGAGTGGTTTCAGGGCATTCAGTTTTTGACTCGTACCGGGCAGATGTGCGACGACCGGCGGCAGGAGTTTATTCTCCTTTCGGATACGCTGGGGGTCAGCATGCTGGTGGATGCCATCAATCATCGCACGAACGGCGTGGCGACCGCTTCGACGGTGCTTGGTCCGTTCTACCGCGAAGGCGCCGCCGAACTGCCGTATGGCGCATCGATCAGCCAGGATGGTCGGGGCGAGCCAGCCGTGCTGACGGGCCGTGTGCTTAACGCTGATGGTGCGCCGATTGCCGGCGCAATCCTCGATGTGTGGGAGGCGAATGAGCAGGGGCTGTACGAGCAGCAGGACCCCAATCAGCCTGAGATGAACCTGCGCGGCCGGTTCCGCACCGATGACGAAGGGCGCTACAAGATTGTCGCTATCAAGCCGGTGAGTTATTCCATTCCTGATGACGGTCCCGTCGGGCAGATGCTGCGCGCTCTGGGGCGGCATCCGTACCGTCCGGCGCACATTCATTTCATCGTTTCCGCACCCGGTCATCGCAGCCTGGTGACCCATCTCTTCGTCGAAGGCGATCCCTATCTTGAGTCGGATGTCGTCTTTGGCACAAAGGAGTCGCTGGTCGTGCCCTTTGTCTTGAACGAATCAATGGAAGAAGCGGCGCAGCATGGCGTCAGCGCGCCGTTCTGGACGGTTCATTACGATTTTGTGTTGATGTCCGCATAAATGTAGATCAGGGGGAGTGAGCACCAATGAGCAAACTATCGCGTCGATCATTCCTGCGCATGTCGGCGGGGGCGCTGGCAGCCACAGCCATTGGAGGGGCGGTGACGGCGTGCGGACCGCAGAGCAGCAATGCCAGGCGTCCGATCAAGATCGGCTATGTCAGCCCGCAAACCGGTCCGCTTGCCGGGTTTGGCGCCGCTGACGCCTTTATCCTCAAAGGCATGCCGGAGTTGATGAGCCAGAAACTGGGACGACCGGTCGAGATCCTGGTCAAGGATAGCCAGTCCGACCCGAACCGCGCTGCGAGCCTGGCGGCTGACCTGATCCTCAAAGATGACATCGACCTGATGGTGGTCGCTTCGACGCCGGAGACGACCAATCCGGTGAGCGACCAGTGCGAAGCCAATGGCGTGCCGTGCATTTCGACCAAGGCGCCCTGGCAGCCCTGGTATTTCCGCAATCCGAATGTGCCAGCCAGCGGCTACAACTGGACCTACCACTACTTCTGGGGATTAGAAGACGTGATTGCGGTCTTTACCGCTATGTGGAATTCGCTGGACACGAACAAGGTCGTGGGCGCCATGTGGCCCAACGACGGCGACGGGCTGGCATGGAGCGACGCCGAGCGCGGGTTCCCGCCGGCGCTCGCGTCTGGCGGATTTACGCTCACCGATCCGGGGCGCTATCAGAACCTGACCGACGATTTCTCCGCCCAGATCAATGCGTTCAGATCCGCTGGCGTTGAAATCGTCACCGGCGTCATGATCCCGCCCGATCTGGTGACGTTTATGTCGCAGGCGAGCCAGCAAGGGTTCCGCCCCAAGATGGTGACGGTTGCCAAAGCGGCGCTCTTCCCCTCGTCTGTCGAAGCGATTGGCGGCAGCCTGGGTGATGGTCTGACGACTGAAATCTGGTGGACCCCCAGCCATCCGTTCAGTTCATCGCTCACATCCGCCACCGCAGCCGATCTTGCCGCCGCCTACACGAAGGAGACGAGCCAGCCCTGGATGCAGCCGCTCGGCTTCATTCACTCGCTGTTCGAGGTCGCAACCGATGTGCTGGCGCGCGCCGAGAACATCGAGAACAAGGCGACGATCCGCGACGCGATCAAGGCGACCCGCCTCAACACCATCGTCGGTCCGGTCGATTGGAGCGTGGGACCGACGCCGAATGTCACCAAAACGCCGTTGGTTGGCGGTCAGTGGAGCCGCAACGGGAACTCGTGGGAGATTCAGGTCACCACCAACCAGACCGCGCCGAATATCCCAACGACTGCGACGCTCCGGCCGTTGCCCTGGAATGTGTGAGGACGAGGCATGGCAGCGCCCCTGCTCGAGGTTCAGCGCGTCTCGAAGGCGTTCGGCGCGTTGCAGGTGATCAACGACCTGTCGTTCCAGGTGCAGCGCGGTGAAGCCCTGGGCATTCTGGGACCGAACGGCGCCGGCAAGACGACGACCTTCAGCCTGATCACTGGCGAGCACCCGGTCAGTGCGGGACGGGTGTTCTTTCAGGGCGCAGACGTGACCGGTCTGCGCCCGCAACAACGCTGTCGCATGGGGATTGCGCGCACCTATCAGATACCGCGCCCCTTTTCCGGGATGACAGTCTTTGAGAATGTGCTGGTCGGCGCAACCTATGGGCGCGGCAAGAGCGAACGCGCTTCGCGCGCTTTCTGCCGCGATATCCTGCACGAAACCGGTTTGCTGGCGCGTGCCGATACGCCTGCCGGGCAGTTGCGCCTGCTGGAGCGGAAACGGCTCGAACTGGCGCGCGCGCTTGCCACCGACCCGCAGATTCTGTTGCTCGACGAGACTGCTGGCGGGCTGACCGAACACGAAGTGCATGAATTGCTCGACGTGGTGCGGCGGATCCGGGAACGAGGCGTGACCATTCTCTGGATCGAACACATCCTGCATGCGCTGACCGCAATTGTTGATCGGCTCTTGCTCATTGATTTTGGAACAAAGCTGCTCGAGGGCGATCCGGCAACGGTGCTGGCAAGCGACGAGTTGAAGATGATTTACCTGGGTGTGGACTGAAGAGATGGGTATGCTGATTGTCGACTCAATCGAGGTCTTCTACGGCGAGTTTCAGGCGCTCTTCGGCGTCAGCCTCGAGGTCGCCGAAGGTGAGACGGTCGCCATCATCGGCGCGAATGGCGCGGGCAAAACGACGCTCCTGCGCACGATTGCCGGTGTGTTGCGCCCGCGCTCAGGGCAGGTGCGGTATCGCGGCACGCGGATCGATGGCCGTCCGGCATATGCCGTGACGCGCCTCGGCATTGCGATGGTTCCGGAGGGACGCAAGATTTTCCCAAGCCTGAGCGTGCGCGAAAATCTGCTGATCGGGCGGCAGAGCGGGCGGAAAGGACCGTGGACGCTGGAGCGGGTGTTCAACCTGTTCCCGGTGTTGCGCGAACGCGCCGATTTCCCCGGCATCGACCTTTCTGGCGGTCAGCAACAGATGCTGGCGATCGGGCGGGCGTTGATGAGCAATCCGGATCTGATCCTGATGGACGAAATCTCCCTCGGACTGGCGCCGGTCATCGTTCGCGAACTCTACGAGACGGTGCAGGAAATTACCCGCACCGGCACAACCGTGGTGATTGTTGAACAGGATGTGACCCGTAGCCTCCAGGTAGCCGACCGTGTCTACTGTCTGCTGGAAGGTGAAGTCAGCCTGAGCGGACGACCGGCGGACGTGAGTCGTGAGCAGATTTCCCTGGCGTATTTTGGAGTGTAGCGTATGGATTGGTTGGGCACAATCGTGCAGGGTCTCTTGCTTGGCGGATTCTATGCGCTCTACGGCATCGGGCTGTCGCTGATCTTTGGCGTCATGCGCCTGGTCAATCTTGCGCATGGCGATCTGATCGTCTGCGCCGCCTACCTGTCGCTGGTGTTGATTGAGGTGACGGGATTGCCGCCGCTCCTGACCCTGGCGCTCGTCATTCCGGTCATGTTCGGGCTGGGTGTGCTGGTGCAGCGCGGCGTTCTGAACCGCGTTCTGGGTTCGGGACCGATGCCGCCGTTGCTGATCACCTTTGGGATGTCAATCATCATCCAAAACGGTTTGCTTCTGACGTTTACCGCTGATACGCAGCGTCTCCCGGCAGGATCGCTGGAAACCGCCAGTGTGCCGATTGGCGGCTTGGCGACTGTCGGCATTCTGCCGCTCCTGAACATGGCAATTGCGATCCTGGCGATTGTCGGTCTCCAGCAATTCATGGGGCGCACTGATTTTGGACGGGCTTTCCGCGCCACGTCGGATGATCCAACCACAGCGGAGTTGATGGGCATCGACAGCAGACAGATCTACGGGCTGGCGATGGGCGCTTCGCTCGCGCTGATCGCCGTGGCGGGCATTCTGCTCGGCATGCGCACGACCTTCGGACCGTCCGACGGACCGGCGCGCCTGATCTATGCTTTCGAGGCGGTCATTATTGGCGGACTGGGCAGCCTGTGGGGAACCTTTGCTGGCGGGTTATTGCTTGGCGTCGCGCAAAGCGTCGGTGCGGCGATCAACCCCGGCTGGTTCCAGCTGGCGGGGCATATTCTGGCGCTCCTGGTGCTGGCGTTCCGTCCGACCGGCCTCTTTGCGCGAACCCGTGATCTGTAGCGAGGGAAGCAATGATCAAAGCGCGTGTTGTAGAGTCTCCTGCGGGTTGGAAACAACTGTCGGTCATCCGGTTCACAGCGCTTGGGGCGCTGGTCATTGGGGCGCTGGTCAGCCTGCCGTTCTGGGGCGGACCCGGAGTCATGCGCATGATGGTGGAGTTTTTGACGCTGCTGGCGCTGGCGCAACTCTGGAATCTGCTGGCAGGCTACACCGGGCTGGTATCCATCGGTCAACAGGCGTGGATCGGGATCGGCGGGTATGCGCTGATCGTCGCCGCCGATGATCTCGGTCTGCCCATTCCGCTTGGTCTGGTGCTGGCTGGCGTCGCCGCCGCGCTGCTCGCGCTTCCTGCCGCCGGTCTGCTCTTCCGGCTGCGTGGCGGGTATTTTTCGGTGGGCACGTGGGTGGTGGCGGAAATCCTGCGTTTGCTGGTGCTGAACAGCTCTGACTGGTTGCGCGGCGGGCTTGGGCGCACGCTGACCGCCACCAACGCCATGGCGCGCGAAACCCGCGAATTGCTGACCTATGCACTGGCGGTGGTTATCGGGCTGGGGATCGTTGCGCTGGTGCATCTGCTCATGCGCTCGCGCACCGGTCTGGCGCTGACCGCCATCCGCGACTCCGAGACGGCGGCAGCCAATCTCGGCATCGAGACGCAGCGCATCAAACTGTTCGTCTATCTGCTCTGCGCGTTCGGAACCGGCGTCGTCGGCGCGCTGATCTATCTCAACCTGTTGCGCATCACGCCTGATGCCGCTTTCAGTGTGCAGTGGACGGCGTTCATGATCTTCATTGTGATTATTGGCGGCATTGGCACGATCGAGGGACCGATCATCGGCGCGATTCTGTTCTTCGTCTTACGGCAGTTTCTCTCGGATTTCGGCGAATGGTCGCTGATTTTGCTCGGCGCTGTCGCGGTTCTGATGATGATATTCGCTCCCGAAGGCATCTGGGGGATCGTTCGACGCCGCTGGCAGTTCGAGATCTTTCCGGTGCATCGGCGCGCCGGCGCCGGATCAGGCGATTCCCATGCGGCGTAATGCCTGGCAATGGTCAACGTTCGGCATCGTTTTCAATGCATCTTCGGAGGCGCATACAACCATGAGTGCAACCCACGAAACTGATGTTCTTATTATTGGCAGCGGCCCGGCTGGCGGTTCAGCGGCGCTGTTCCTGAGCACCTATGGCGTCAAAAACATGGTTCTGACCAAATATCGCTGGACAGCCAACACGCCGCGCGCGCACATCACAAACCAGCGCACGGTCGAGATTCTGCGCGATGTAGGGCTGGAAAGCGAGGTGATGGCGAAAGCGACGCCGCAGCACTTGATGGGCGATACCGTCTTTTGCACCAGCCTGGCGGGTGAAGAACTGGCGCGTTTGCACACCTGGGGAACGCATCCGCGTCGCAAAGCCGATTTCGATCTGGCAAGCCCGTCACAGATCTGCGATATTCCGCAGGACCTGCTGGAACCGATCATTCTCGGTCATGCCGCTGCGCGCGGTTCGCGCATCCGTTTCGATACCGAGTATCTGGCGCTCGAACAAGACGCTGAAGGGGTGACGGTCACAGCGCGCGACCGCTTGAATGGTGCGACCTATCAGATCCGCGCGAAATATGTGATCGGGGCGGATGGCGGGCGCAGCAAGGTTGCTGAGGATATCGGGCTGCCGATGGAAGGGCGCATGGATGTCGCCGGAAGCATGAACATCGTGTTTCAGGCAGACCTGTCGCGCTATGTGGCGCATCGTCCCAGCGTGCTCTACTGGGTGCTTCAACCGGGATCGAACATCGGCGGCATTGGCATGGGTCTGGTGCGCATGGTGCGCCCCTGGAACCGCTGGCTGATCGTCTGGGGCTATGATATTTCCCAGCCGCCGCCGGTTGTGGATGAGGCGACAGCGATTAAGATCGCGCACAACCTGATCGGCGACGACACGATCCCTATCACGATCGAGTCCACCTCGCTCTGGAGCGTCAACCATATGTACGCAACGCGCTACTCGCGCGGACGGGTGTTTTGCATGGGCGACGCCTGTCACCGGCATCCGCCGTCCAACGGTCTGGGCTCGAATACATCCATCCAGGACGCCTACAATCTGGCGTGGAAACTGGCGCTGGTGTTGCAGGGGAAGGCGTCGCCGCGCCTGCTCGACACCTACAGCGACGAGCGCGCGCCCATTGGCAAACAGATCGTCGAACGGGCGAACCAGAGCATCCGCGAATTCGGACCGATCTTCGATGCGCTTGGCTTGCTGGAGACGAACGACCCGCAGCAAATGCTCGCCAACATGGAGATCCGCAAGGAGAACAGTCCGCGCGGGGCTGAGGCGCGCGAGAAACTGCGCAAGGCGATCGAACTGAAGAACTACGAGTTCAATGCGCATGGCGTCGAGATGAACCAACGCTATCGCTCTGCCGCAGTGGTGAGCGACGGCGCCCCCGAACCGCCGTATGAGCGCGACCCGGAACTCTACTATCACCCGACGACCTGGCCCGGCGCTCGACTGCCGCACTGCTGGCTGGAATATCAGGGGCGCAAGGTCAGCACGCTCGATCTGGCGGGCAAAGGGCGCTTCACGCTGTTGACCAGCATTGGCGGCGAAGCCTGGAAAACGGCGGCGGCAGAGGCGTCGGCGCGCACCGGTGTTGAGATCGCCTGTTACATCATCGGACCTGGACGCGAAGTGCTGGATACCTACGACGATTGGGCGCGGTTGCGCGAGGTAGCGGAGGATGGGTGCATCCTGGTGCGCCCCGATGCCCATGTCGCCTGGCGCAGCAACCGTGTCGCGTCCGATTGCACGGACGCGCTCTATCAGGTCATGCGCCAGGTTCTGGGGTACGCCGCTGGCGAAAGGTCCTGAACAATGCAAGAAGTCTACATCGTGGCGGCGCTGCGCACGCCGGTCGGCCGGTATGCGGGTGCGCTGCGCGACGTGCGTCCTGACGATCTCGCAGCGCATGTCATTCGCGAGCTTGTGGAGCGGAGCGGCATCGATCCGGCGGATGTGGCGGATGTGTACCTGGGATGCGTCAATCAGGCGGGGGAGGATAACCGGAATGTGGCGCGCATGGCGGTGTTGCTGGCAGGGCTGCCGGTCAGCGTGCCTGGCGTTACCGTCAATCGTCTCTGTGGCAGCGGGCTTGAAGCCGTCAACCAGGCGGCGCGCGCGGCGCAGGTTGGCGACGGCGATCTGTTCATTGCTGGCGGCGTCGAGAGCATGAGTCGCGCGCCGTTTGTCTTCGCCAAGAGCAGCGTCGCGTTTGATCGCACCCCGCCGCAGGTCTACGATACCACGATCGGCTGGCGGTTTACTAACCCGCGCCTCGAAGCCTTGGGGCATACCCTGGCGCTGGGTGAAACGGCGGAAGTCGTGGCGGAACTCTACAGCATCAGCCGTGAGGAACAGGATCGCTTCGCCTTGCAGAGCCAGCAGCGCGCGGCGACGGCGATTGCGGAGGGGCGATTCAACGCCGAGATCGTGCCAGTGCCGGTTCCATCAGCACGTCGCGATCAACCGCTGGCGCTCGTTGCTCTCGACGAGCATCCGCGCCCGGAGACAACCCTGGAGGCGCTGGCGAAACTCCGTCCGGCATTCAAGGCAAATGGCACGGTGACGGCTGGCAATTCCAGCGGGGTCAACGACGGGGCTGCTGCGCTGCTTCTGGCAACACCCACAGCCATCAAGCGGCACGGGCTGACGCCGATGGCGCGCATCGTCAGCATGGCGACGGCAGGCGTCGAACCGCAGACAATGGGGCTTGGACCCATCCCTGCGACCCGGCGGGCGCTGGAGCGCGCCGGATTGCGCGCCAGCGATCTCGATCTCATCGAGTTGAACGAAGCGTTCGCTTCCCAGGCGATTGCCTGCATGCGCGATTTGCATCTCGATCCGGCGCGCGTCAATGTCAATGGCGGCGCGATTGCCCTGGGACATCCGCTTGGCGCCAGCGGCGCGCGCATCCTGACCACGCTCGTCCATGAATTCCGGCGGCGTGGCGGGCGCTACGGGCTGGCGACGATGTGCATTGGCGTGGGTCAGGGGATTGCCACGGTGATCGAGGCCGTGTAATTGACAGGAGTTACGCGGTCGCTTCACAGACGAGCCGCGTGACGGCTCGTTTTGCCTTCGGCAGAGCGGTATGTGTCTTCTTTTGTGGTGCGGTGCGGCAGCATTGCCACCGCACCGCACCACCTTAATTTGGGAGCGCCGCGCTGCCGAAGGCTCTGGCGAAGCCAGAAAACGCGCTACCGCGTAAGTCCTGTCATTGAGCTACCTCACCATGAACTCATCCCTGGGAAAGAGATCGCGGTTAATGTCGTTCGCCGCCGGTCGAGGCGCTGAGGGATCGGAGACCAACGGCTGCCGTTTGACGAAGTACTCATCGAGCCATTGCATGATGTCTACGCCGGATTGTTGATAGTATGCACGAGTGAACGGGTCTTCGAGTCTTTGGTAGATCGTCTGAAGATCCAGCTGAATGGGTTGGTTGCTGCCGATCAGAATATCGCCAAAATCGACATAATGCGGAAAGACCTGCACGAACGTTGTGCGGACGCGCTCAGTTGGAACCCAGGTCACCGCCAGACCGCCGGGGTTCAGGTGGTTGAGCACCAGGCGGAAGTACTCTTCCGAGTAGAGATTACCGGCGTAGGCACTGGTTGGGCGCAACGCATCGGCTTCGATCACATCGTAGGTGCGTCCGCGCTGCATAATGTGAGATCGCCCGTCCGTGATCTCATAGGTGATGCGCGGATCGTTCAGAATGGAGCGCAGCGCCGGGTAGTCGCGCCGTTGCGCCATATCGCGCAGCATATCCATCTGCGAACCGACGATTTCGATGCAGATCAGCTCCTGTGTTTCGGCGCGTCCGCCGGCGTGGAACAGCGTGTCCCCCGATCCCAGCCCAATAATTGCAATGGTTTGCGGGTTGGGATGGATCAGCACCGGCAGGAAGCCGAGGACGCTATGCGTCCAGCCATAGGGAATGGCGCTCTGCCCGATGCCATTGGACATCACAAACGCTCGCCGGGAAAAGTCGCTGGCGCTGCTCTTAATCAGAGAAAGTCCGGTATTGTCTTCTGCAACAATCGCGTTCTCCGGCGGGACGCCGTGCAGGGTCGCCCAGAAGATGTGCTTATCCGGCACAGCAAGCGCCAGCCCGGCTGCAAGCGCCACGCTGCCGGCATACGCGGCGCGGCGCACCCACGCGCGCACCAGGCATCCCCATGCAAACAACGCCAGGAAGAGCCCCGACAACAGCGCAATGACTCGCAGGCTGCCAGGCGTTCCCAGCCACGAGAGCGCAGCCAGACCGGTCAACAGTGTGCCGAGCATGCTGCCGATGATATTCGACGTTTGCAGCCAACCGACGCGCCTGCCCAGCGTCTCCGGGTCACGCTGAACGATTTTCTGGAGCAACGGGAAACTCATGCCCATAAAAACCGTCGGCAATCCGATAAGGATCACTGGCAGGATCACGTAGAGCAGAAGGAAGAAACGGGTGAACTGTGATACTTCGGGCGTCAGTGCGCCTGAATTGAACAGAAAATCAGGCAATGCAGCCGTAGCGGCTCCCACATCCAGCGGTTCATAGCCGCCAAAATAGAGCCAGAACGGCGCCAGCAGCGACGCATGGTTCACCTGCCCAACAAACACGGTGATCGTGACCAGCGCGCAGACAATGACGCCAGTTTGCAGCAACAAGAAGGAGTTCATCGGACGACGATCATGGGGCGCGCGGCGAATGCCAAGGAATGTGCCGAGCGCCAGACCGCCGAGAAAAATGGTCAACAGCGTGCCAAACGTAAACGCCGTCGATTTGAGCATCACTCCCAGCATGCGGAACCACAGAATCTCAAGCGACAGCGCGATAAATCCGGAAACACCGTAGAGTGCGATCCAGACCGGCACAGGCAGCCGTTGGATGGACGTTCCCTCTGCATGCGCAGCTGTCGCCGGTGCGCGTTCGGGCGCCTGCGCGCCTGATTTCATCAGAAACCACGCCAGCGGAAATGCGGTGAATGCGACCAGCGCGTTGATCGCAGCGCCCATGTGCAAAATGGTCTCGAAACTGTACTGCCGTAGCAACACCCAGGTCGTCACGCCAGCGCCGACAGCGGCGCCGAGGGTGTTGATGCCGTAGAGCGAACCGATGGTGCCAGCCGCCATTTCAATCGATCGGGTGAGCGCCCGCGCCAGCGACGGCAGTGAGACGCCCATGCAGAAGGTCGGAATCAACAGGCTGACAAACAACACCACTGCCATCAGCAGCGGCGACGAGGCAAGATGCGCATTGTGCTGGTAGAGCCAGTCGTAGTAGAACCCTTTGCTGCCCAGCGCAAACAGGGCGATGCCCAGTTCCACTCCGGCGAACAACGCCAGGTTGCCCCAGCGCGACAGACGATCCGCCAGATACCCGCCTGTGAGACTGCCGACTCCCATGCCCGCCATGTACGCCGCGACGATGATGGTAACCGAGTAGACATCGGCGCCGGAGAAGAAGCCGAGTATACGCTGCCAGATGACCTGGTAGAGCAGCGCTGAAAAGCCAGACGCTAGAAAGATGGTGAGTGCAACAAACGACACCAATTGCCCGGTGCGCGGGAACACACGCATCTCAGGGCGCGGGATCGCGCGATCTGACTCCAAACGATGCCTCCTCTCCGAAAACCGTCGCTGACTCATATGGTTCAGGGCGGCTCAGCCGGATGCAGGCGGATGTACCGCTTTGCACGCGGCTGGTGTACGTTTGGGTTCAAAGAACCCGCCAGTCGCCCAAAACGGGGGTTCGTGGGAGGTTCTCGACATGCAGGATCGGCGGCGCACGATCTGCAACCAGCGCCAGCGTATGGCGCTGCGCCGACCCGCAGCATCCGTTGTGCGGGCGAGATGCCCACGCTCCCAGGACAACTATACCATATCCCGTTCAGAATCAAAACGTGATCGACAGCCCGCCATCGGCAACGAGCGTGTGCCCGGTGATGTAGGTGCAGTGCGGCGAGACGAGGAACGCCACGGCTTCGGCGATCTCTTCGGGCAGTGCGGGGCGCGCCAGGGGAATGCGGCGCCTGCGCACGTAGAACTCCTGGAACTCCGGCGTTTCGTGTTCGTTGACGCCATTGACGATTGCCATTGGCGTTTCGACGAAGCCTGGCGCCACGCCGTTCACCAGGATGCCGTGCGGCGCCAGTTCGACCGCCATGCAGCGCGTGAGTTGGTCGATTGCGCCTTTTGCCGAGTTGTAGTGGCTGGATTGCGGCATGCCGAGGAATCCGTTGACTGAAGAAATAT
>DAOTWI010000027.1:0-5331 GCA_034436075.1 Roseiflexus sp. | reverse complement strand
GGGGCGCAAACGCACTCGCCCCGGCAGTTGATGCACGATGACAACCGTAACCGCGCCCGGCGGCGCAGCAGGTGCGGGTGGCGGCGGCGCAACAACCACGCGGGCGGGCGCCGCCGGAATGGTCAGGATCGAGAGTGGCGTCGTCTGGCTCAGCACATTGCCAGCCGAGACCTGCACCACGTCCTGCACGCCTTGTGGACCCTCAATGCGGCGCAGGCGCACGAGCAGGTGTTCGGTCATCCCCAGCCAGCGCAGCCGCATATCGCCCGGTCGCAGCGTCACATCGCCGCGCTCGTCGATTGTCAGCGTCAGCGTTCGTTCGACCTGAACCGTGACGGTGCCAATCGGGGCGCTCTGGGGAATAGCGTGCGGTTGCGCCAGATGGAGTTCGATAGCCAGCTGGTCGCCGATCCGGGTGACATAGACCTCATCAAGTGATTCGACCACCTGCGGGTAGGGGAGGAACTCATCGAGCGCCTGGCGAACATTGCAGGCATCGAGCGCCTCGCGCAGCGCCGCACCGGAGATCAGGCATGGTCCGTGTGCGCTCAAGGCGAGCAGCAAATCACGAAAGGTGCCGCCCTGCGCAAATGCCGTTTCGAGCACCGGCAGAAGATCGGCGACCCCCAGGACGGGCGGGAGCGAGGACGGCTGAGTCGAACGGAGTGTGGTGGTCATACTATGGTGTATGCCGCTCGCGCTCTGAGCTGGTCGAAGGGCGCAGGCGACAACATTGGCTGGACTTCATCAATATTGAGCCAGCGGCAGCGGGCTACGCATCCATAGCCCGCGACTTCAGTCGCCGGGCGGGTAGGCCGGGCGCGCAGGCGGGCTACGCACCCATAGCCTTCAGTCGCTGGGCTTATCGAGAACCCCCGTCGCGTTCGGTTCGGCGGGCGCGGTGCAGCGCCAGAATTGCCAGCGCATTCGCCATCAGCGTACTTGCTGGTCCCAGCGCCTGTCCGCGCAGCGCCTGAACGATGCTGGCGCCGACCAACCCAACGAACGCCACTTCGAGCAGGTCGAACGAGCCGTTTGATGCGCGCTGAATCGTGCGATCAAACTGATCGATGCGCGCAGCCGCCGCGTTCAGCACCGGATTGGCGGCTGGCGGCAGCGCTTCGACGGTGAACAACCCGAGTTCGACCGCATCGCGCCGCAGGTCATCGTCCGTGCCGCTGTAATGCAGCAGGAGGCTGGCGGTCAGCGGATTGGCTTCGACATACCCGACCCGCCCGCACGCAGCAAGTTCCCGTTCGAGGCGCGCGAAATAGGCGGTATCGCCTTTGCGCGCCGGGATGCGCAGGCGCACACGATCTCCGGTGCGATGCGCCACATAACCGGCGGGAAGCATATGAGCACCTCACGACTCGATGCGCACATCCACCGGCGCCTGATCGGCGGCGCTCTGGGTTTGCAGTTCGACCTGCACTTCTGCTGCGATGTCGCTGAGCGTTTCGACGAGCAGCGCCGCCATTTCACGCCCGCGCTCATAGCCAAGAATCGCAGCCTTGACCCCCTGCTTGAGGGCGGGGCGGGCAAGCGGCGCCAGCAGCGGCAACACATCGCGCGCGGCAAGGGTCGCCCCGACGCCAAGCGCAATACCGGTTAAGAGGCTTCGCGTGTCAGCCACGGTGTATTCCTCAATCAGCACGTCGATAAGCGTACCGACATTATAGCCGCACATCGGGCATTCCGACAAACGTTCACTTCAAACCGCCGATTGCTTCGAGAAAAGCGGCGCCGTGCACGCCCTGCCGGCGGAGATTCCGCGCATTGCTCAGGTCGAAGAAAAGCTTCCCCCGGCTGTCTGGCGTGATGAACGAGAGATCAATCTTCTTTCGCGCGCCAGGTATGTCGAGCGATAGCAGCACATCAGCAATCCCGGCGGCGAGGTCGCCGAGTTGCTCCTGATCATGCACATCGGCGACCGCCATCCCGACCGTGACGGTAGTTTCGAGCTCGCCGCCCCCCGACGTTTGTTGCCCATTGGAGGAGCAGGCTTCGCCAAAGACGCCTGCGCTGACCGCAGCGGCGCATATCCGGCGGCCGTCAACCTGTCCTGAACCCTCTGGGCAATATTCGGCCGCGCTTCTGTCGCCCATACCATAGCGCACGGATTTTGTTGGGGTTGCCCGGTCGAAGGAGGTCTTTCCAGAGGGAAAGGGAGACATGCCGCCAGAACGAATGCCGCCAGTGCAAGGCCGATGGATCGCTGCATCGAGATCTTCCTTGCTGCTCGAGATAAGCGGTCAGCCGAACAGTCTATCAATGACGCTCCGGTAGCACTCGTAGCAGATCATATTCACCAGTTGCGGTGGCGGGGCGTTCTCAGGAAGACACAGACGCTGGATTGCTTCCTCGACTTCGAACCATCCCTCGCCAGGCACATGCACCTTTTTGCACCAGCTACAGACCGACACGATGTCGGGCGATCGTTCCTGTTTGACGTCGAGCAGCGCCACATACTCGCGCGTCTCTTCGTGGGTGATGCGGCTGTTGAAATCGACGCTGCCATCAGGGAGCGGCGCAATCTGCAACTCGATGACGCGGCGCGCAGTCGGCGAGTCGCAGCGCATATGGACGGTAATGGTTCTGCCGCTGCGCACACGGCTCAGAATGAGCCGGTAGAGATGGCGTGTTTCCGGGTCGTTGATGAACTTCCAGAGCGGGCGGCTCCAGACATCGGCGGGAGTGAGGTGCGCGCCATCGTTCTCGCGCGCGAAGGCAAGCCACTCGTCGTTGAAGAAAATAATACGGTCGTGGTCGTCGATGCGGTAGGCGAATGTGCGTGGGGCAGGAAGGAGTTCCATTGGAAGCCTCTGCCGTCTGGCAGTCGACGCGCGGCGGAGGCTGATGCGCAATGCGCCTCCGTGGCGCGTATAAGGAGTAACCACTCTCATTGTACGACCAGCGTCAAGAATCATACCATACGCCGTTACATTTGAAATGGTCAGTCCGTCTTCTGGTATCATGAGTAACGATACTGCCTGACAACGAAGGAGCCATCCATGTCCGCCGCTTCCGCGTCTGCCCTGAGCAACCTGTACGCCACGCGGGTGAAGACGCTTGCCCCTGCTCAGATCTGGCCCGAACACGAGGGCGATCTGATTACGCTGGCGTATGGCTTTGCCGCACCAGAACTCTTCCCCACTGACGATCTCCTCGCCGCCACCGCCGAGGTGCTGGCGGAAGACGCGGCTGAGGGGTTGAACTACGCGCCAACCTACCCCGGTCTGGTTCAGTTTGTTGCCAATCGTCTGCGCACCCAGGGAACCCCGGCTGAACCGGGCAATGTGCTGATTTCCTACGGTTCCAGCCAGGTGCTGGCGTTGCTGCCGCAGGTGTTCATTGACCCTGGCGATGCCGTGATTGTCGAAGGACCGACGTTTATGGGCGCGGTGCGCCATTTTGCCCTCGCAGGCGCGCGTCTGATTACCGTCGCTGTCGATGATCAAGGCATGAATGTGGATGCCCTTGAAGAGATGTTGCGCGATCTGGCGCAACGCGGCCAGCGCCCCAAGTTCATTTATACGATCCCGACCTTTCACAATCCGAGCGGCACACTGATGCCGCTGGAACGACGGCAGCGACTGGTGGCGCTGGCAAAGGAGTATGGCGTTCTGATCGTCGAAGACGACGCCTATGGCGACCTCTACTTCGAGAACCCGCCGCCGCCGCGCCTCTCCGCGCTCGATCACGAGGGGTGGGTGTTGCAGGTTGGCACCTTCTCGAAAATCCTGGCGCCAGGGTTGCGCATGGGGTGGGCATGCGGCAACCACGAGATCATTCAGCGCCTGGCAAGTTTCAAGGTCGAAGGGTCGAGCGGTCCGTTCCTGACGCGCATGGTCGAGCGGTACTGCGCCGATGGACGCCTGGAGCGCCATATTGCCGACCTGCGCGCGGCGTACCGGGAGCGGCGCGACGTGATGCTGGCGGCGATTGCGCGGGAATGGCCCCCGGAGGTGCGCGTCGCCAAACCCGAGGGCGGGTTCTTCGTCTGGGCGCGGCTGCCGCACGGTCTGAGCGCCACCGCGCTGCTCGCCGAAGCGGAAAAGCACGGTGTCACATTCGTGCCAGGAACGCATTTCTATGCGAATGGTCAGGGCGACGACGCCTTCCGCCTGTCGTTCAGTTTCGTGCCGCACCAGCAGATCGACGATGGCATCGCGCGCATCGGTGCGGCATTTCGCACGATTATATGACACCCGCACCGGTAGAGGCGTTGCAGTGCAACGCCTCTACCGGTGCGGGTGTGCGCCTGTTTTTGTGGAGAAACCACGTGGAACCAACCACAAGCGATCCCTGGGGCGACCGGTTCAGCGACGCGGAACGCGCGCTGCTGGCGCCGTTCGTTACCGATGTCGATGCGCCGGTGTTCGGTCTGCGCAACCTGCCCGATGTGGTGCGCGGCGCACTCTTCTCGCGCTACAGTCGCTCTGACAAGAGCCTGCGCCGCATCCTGCTCGATGAGTTCATTCAGGCGCCCGAAGCCGATTTCCAGGCGATCGTGGCGCTCAGCGCCGATGCCGCTACACACCAGATCGTCGCCGTGCACCGCGCTGAAGCGTTTTATGAGCGCGTCCTGATCGGCTACGGCGACGACTCGGTGGCGGAGTTGGGCGGCGCGCACGTCGCCTGCGAAGGGGTCAGCAACATCGCCGCCAAGGCGCTCGAAGACAACCGGATCGGCATCAGCCCGCTCGAAAAATCCACCCGCTACGTCGCGTTCAACCGCAAGGTTGAAGGGCAGTACCGCTACCTCCGCGAAGCGACGATCATGGCGTCGCGCCATGCATCCGCGTATGAAGCGGCGATGGACCATCTGTTCGATACCTATTCGGCGTTGATCGAACCGGCGCTTGCCGCGGTTCGCGTGCATGTTCCCCGTGACGAGGGCGTTTCTGAACGCGCCTACGCCAGCGCCACGCGCGCCAGGACGTTCGACCTGCTGCGTGGGTTGCTGCCGATGGCGACACTGACCAACGTCGGGTTGTTTGGCAATGGTCGCGCATTCGAGTATCTGCTGACGAAACTGTATGCGGCGCCGCTCGCGGAACTGCACACGCTGGCGGCGGCGTTGCAGCGCGCGCTCGATGACCAGATTCCTTCGTTCGTCAAGCGTGCGAAGAGCGAGCGTGGCAGGGCATACCAGGCATATCTGCGCGAAACGCGCCAGGAGACGCAGGCGCTGGCAGACGCGGTTGCACACCGGTGGCGCGGGGTTGTCTCGCCAGCAAACGACGCTATGCCGGTAACGCTCGTGTCGTTCGACCCGGACGCCGAGGCGCGAGTGGTCGCCGCCATCCTCTACCCGCACCTCGATGTGCC
>DAOTWI010000026.1:0-2039 GCA_034436075.1 Roseiflexus sp. | reverse complement strand
CTGGCGCCGAGCGCGCGCAGCGGCGCCACAATCCGTTGCTGCGGTCGCGAGCGAAGCGAGGCGTCGCCGGTCAATACCGCGAACATCCCCTCCTGACCGGCAAGCATCCCTGCCAGCAGGCGCAGTGTTGTGCCGGAGTTGCCGCAGTTCAGCACATCGACCGGCTCGCGCAGGCTGCGCAACCCTGCGCCATACACCCGCACCGTGTCGTTGTGCCGTTCAACGCGCACGCCAAGCGCCTGAACGCACGCAATCGTTGACAGACAATCGGCGCCGGTGAGGAAATTCGTTATTCCAGCGTTACCGGCTGCCACGGCATTCAACAGCACCGCACGATGCGAAATCGATTTATCGCCGGGGAGCGAGAGCGCGCCGCGCAACCGGCGCGGCGCCGTGATGGTGTGGGTCATGCGCGTCTTCTTTCGCGGATACGATGGCGTGCTTCAGCCTGTGCGAGACGCCGCGCGGCGCTTCGCTCATCACTCCTGTTCCGGTTGCGTCACCAGTTTATACCCAAATCCCCGGACTGTCACGACAAAGCGCGGGTTGCCGGGATCGGCTTCGATCCGTTGGCGCAGGCGATAGACGAGGGCGTCGATGGCGTTGTAATCGTACACTTCGTAGTCCCACACATTCCTGGCAATCTCGTCTTTGCTCAACACCTGCCCCTTGTGGGTATACAACAACTCGAGCAACTGAAACTCTTTCACCGTTAGCGGCGGATCGAGCAATTTGCCGGAGATATAGACTTCTTTGGCGCGGCTATCGACGCGCAGCGCCTCTTCGTGAGCGCGCACGCGCTTGAGGATTTCGAGCGGCAACGGTCCTTTTTGGGTGGCTTCGGGGTCATTGAACACGATCTCGGCATCAGCAACCCAGATGCGATCCTGATTGTGCAGGGTGTGCGCCCCTTCGATCCGTTCGCCGTTGACGTATGTTCCATTGGTGCTCTCAAGGTCGCGAATCACATACCCGTTCTCGTCGCGCTCGAAGCGCGCGTGGCGCCGTGAGGCGAGCGGGTGCTCGATCACAATGTCGTTCGCGGGATCACGACCCACAGTCAGGATCGGACGATCCCACTCGATCTGTATTGCTGCGGCGTCCTGTCGCCGGACAATCAGGATCGGTACGGGTCCCGACTGCATGGATGTCCTCCGGATTTCCTTCGCACATGCGCCATTGGTATCGCTGGCGCGATGTGGTACAATCGTCGGGTACTGGAAGCGATTATACCATCTGCGGCTATCTGGTGACAAGACGAGTGAACCACAGGTTGCAAAGCAGCGCTGGCGCGATGCAGGAGCAGGAATGACCCGCCTCATTGGTCAGCGCCTTGGGCGCTATCTGGTGCAGGAAGAGATCGGGCGCGGCGGCATGGCGCGGGTGTACCGCGCCTTCGACACCTCGCTCAAGCGCACCGTCGCGCTCAAGGTGATGGCCCCGCACCTCGCGCTCGACCCGGAGTTTGAACGGCGCTTCGAGCGCGAGGCGGTGACGGTTGCGAATCTCCGCCATCCCAGTATAGTCCCGGTGTACGACATCGGCGAAGCCAATGGGCTGCGGTATATCGCCATGGAGTACATTCGCGGACGGACGCTGCATGCCATCATCCGCGAACGCGGCGCCCTCGGTCTGGCGATGGCGATCAGCATTGTTGCGCCAATTGCCAATGCCCTCGACCACGCCCATGCACAGGGCGCCGTTCACCGCGATGTCAAGCCGCACAACATTCTGATCGATATTGAAGGGCGCGTGCTGCTGACCGACTTCGGCATCGCGCAGGCGCCGGACGGCGAGCGCCTCACCCGCACCGGCATCTTCATGGGAACGCCGGAATACATTTCGCCGGAACAGGCATCGGCGCAGCGCGTCGATGGACGCAGCGACCTCTATTCACTGGCGATCGTGACGTATGAAGCCATCACTGGCGTTGTGCCATTCTCTGGCGCAACGCCGCAGTTGATCATGGCGCACGTGCAGTCGCCGCCGCCGCCGCCCTCGTCGCTGGCG
Source organism: Roseiflexus sp. (assembly GCA_034436075.1). Lineage (GTDB taxonomy): Bacteria > Chloroflexota > Chloroflexia > Chloroflexales > Roseiflexaceae > Roseiflexus. Next base: position 29 of record DAOTWI010000026.1, on the reverse strand, counting down.
CCGCGCGAGCCTCCCGAACTCGACCTGGT
>DAOTWI010000025.1:0-2334 GCA_034436075.1 Roseiflexus sp. | reverse complement strand
ACTGAGAACTGAGAACTGAGAACTGAGAACTGAGAACTGAGAACTGAGAACTGAGAACTGAGAACCAAGAACCAAGAACTGAGAACCAAGAACCAAGAACTGAGAACCAAGAACCAGGGATCAGGCCCCCGCAGCGACTGTCATCGCTGGCATTTCCGCCTGACCCGGCAGACCCGCCGCGCAGGATAACCACCAGGAAGACGCTGGTCACCTGGTGGTGACGGTCACTTGCGCCAGAGACCTTTGAGGTCTGAATGCGTACAAGCCGCTGTCGCGTACTGTTCCGAACCGGGGCGCTCCGGGGCAATCCAAACGTTCAACCTTCAACGTTCAACCTTCAACGTTTCAGGCGACTTGACAGCGCCACAATCATCGGGTACGATCCATTTCAATGATTGATCCTATCATTTATTGAGGACACAAGGTATGGCTGAAAAGAAGTCCAAAACCGACGTCACTGCCCGCGACAAGACGGGGCGGGTCACCAACCGGTATTGCAATCACTGCGGGCAGCGGATTATGAACGATCGCGAGATGGTGGTGATCACGGACGGACGGCGGCGCAACAAGACGTACTACCGCCGGGACTGCTTCAACCGTCTGGTTGGCGTGGATCGGGAATTGGGGTTAGATGGGTCGCAGACCTGTCCGTTGCGCTGACCTGCCGTGCAGAAGAGGAGCACATTATGGCGAAGTGTGATCTTACCGGCAAGAAAGTCGCCTTTGGGCGCAACATTCGTCACAAGGCATCAGGAGGATGGGCGCGCCGCGCGCCAAAAACGAACCGCACCTTCCGCCCTAACGTTCATCGCCACACGATCTATGTGCCAGAGATCGGGCGCAGCCTTACGCTTCATCTTTCGGCAAAGGCGCTCAGGATCATCAACAAAAAGGGTTTGCTGGCAGCGGTTCGCGATCAGGGGCTTTCGGTTGAAGCATTTCTCAAGGAGCACGCACGATGACATTTCAGGATGGCGGACGGCGCGTGCGGGGACGTGTCGGACGCAAGAAAGTCTGTGAGTTTTCGCGCCTCGGCATTCTGCCGGACTATAAAGACCCGGAGCGACTCAAGCGTTTTCTGGGACCGACGGGGAAAATCCTGCCGCGCCGTCGCACCGGTCTGACGGCGAAGATGCAACGGCGGTTGACGATTGCGATCAAACGCGCCCGGCATATGGCGCTGCTGCCATTTGTGGAGCGTTCCATAACCGACCGACGCCGTTGAGATCATATCTCTGCTACGCTCGCTGAAACCCCTTGAATTGCCGGAACAGCCTCGTAGAATCAGGGCATCAGGCGCGTCTGGAGCGCCTGCCTGACGAAAGGAGGCTTTCCGTGACCCATTTCATTCACGATCCGCATCCCCACGTGCACAACGAACACTGCGGGCATCTGCGCATTCTTCACGACGGGCATGTGGACTATCTCCATGATGGGCATCTGCACCACCCGCACGAGGGACATTACGACGAGCACGTGATTGCCGTAAGCGCCGAGAACCCCAACGGGTGCGCACCCGTCGCGTGTGAGTGCGGGCACGACGGCTGCGGGCATCCGCTCGTTCCGCACGGTGATCACTTCGATTATCTGGTCGATGGAAGGCTGCACCACCGTCACGGAGATCACTGCGATGACCACGGTCCAGTGACGGTGCTGTGAGCATGCCGTCTGTCTGAACGGCGCATTATCCCCCAAATGTGCGCGCCTCTTCTGCAATCCGGCAGCGTTGACAGCGACCGGTCAATTCGAGGATATGGCTTTGCACCACAAATCCCTGTGTTTCGAGAAGGGCGTACAGGGTGTCGAGCGCGGCGCAACCCTCGATGATGAGAGTTGTGCCGCACCGCGTGCAAATGGCGTGATGGTGGTGTCCGGGGAGCGTGCGCGCATAGGCGTATACGCCGCGTTCTGTTCGTATCCGCGAGAGCCAGCCGGTCTCCCGCAGGTGTTCGACCATCCGGTATGCGGTTGCCCGGCCGATGCGCTCCGGCAAGGTTGCCACAGCGGCAGCCATCGCTTCCGTGCTGAAGAGCGCGTGCTGCCCGGCAATCCAGGCGATCATCGCGCGTCGCGGTTTTGTCAGGCGGATCTGCCCGCTGCGACACGCCTCGACAACCAGGCGCTCCCAATCAGGTGCGCTGATGGTGACAATGCTGCTGTCTGAATGATGTGCGCCAGTCACGTCATGATGCTTCCGTCCGATGTCTGGCGGCCCTCATATCAAATGACAGGAGTTACGCGGCGCCTTATGGACGAGCCGCGTGACGGCTCTTTTCGCCTTCGGCAGAGCGGTACTCGCCTTCTTTTGTGGTGCGTTGCGGCGGCAAAGCCGCC
>DAOTWI010000024.1:0-2931 GCA_034436075.1 Roseiflexus sp. | reverse complement strand
ATCTCGACATTCTGGCGGCTGCCGGCGATGCCCCTGCCGTGGTGCGCGCGTTTACGACGCTGCCGCTTGTGGCGCGGGTCGAGTCGGCGGGGGACGAAAAAGCCAGCATTCTGCTCCACAACGGCATGCAGGCCGACCTGATCGCCGTTCCGCCTGGCATGTGGGGGTCGGCATTGCAGCACTTTACGGGCAGCAAGGCGCACAACATTCGCTTTCGCGAACTGGCGCTGGCGCAAGGGTTGAGTTTCAGCGAGCATGGCTTCCGCCGCGCCGATGGCACACTGCTGACCTGCGCGACCGAAGACGAGGTGTACGCCGCTCTTGGTCTGCCCTGGATTCCGCCGGAATTGCGCGAGGACGAGGGAGAGTTCGAGGCGGCGCGCGCTGGCGCGTTGCCGCGCCTCGTCGAACTGAGCGACATCCGCGCCGATCTCCATATGCACAGCACCTGGAGCGACGGGCGCGCCGATATTCGCACCATGGCGGAAGCGGCGCGCGCCCGTGGCTATTCCTATATCGCCATCACCGACCATAGCGCGTATGTTGGGTTGACCCACGGACTGGACGCGGAGCGGTTGCACGCGCAGCGCCAGGAGATCGTGGCATTGAACGCGGAATATGCGGCGCACGGCATCGCATTTCGCATCCTGCAAGGCGTCGAGGTCGATATCACTCCCGAAGGCAATCTTGCGCTGCCCGACGATGTCCTGGCGGAACTCGATATTGTCGTCGCTTCGGCGCACGTTCAGCTGCGCCAGTCGCCCGAAGCCGCGACTGAGCGGTTGATCCGCGCCGTGCGCAATCCGCACGTCGATATCATCGGGCATCCTGTGGGGCGAATGCTCGGATCGCGTGAAGGCGCGCCGGTCGATATCGATGCCCTGGCGCGTGCAGCCGCCGAACACCGGGTGCTGCTGGAAGTCAACAGCGGGCCGCACCGCCTCGATCTGGACGGTCCAGCAGTGCGGCGCGCGCTGGCGCTGGGGGCGACCATCACGATCGACAGCGATGCACACCATCCCGACAATCTGGCGAGGATGCGGTTAGGCGTCGTCACAGCGCGGCGCGGCTGGGCGAGCGCCGCACAGGTGGCGAATACCTGGAGGTATGAGGCGCTTCAGGAGTGGCTGAGCCGGCGTTGAGCCTGGTTTTGATCAAGCTGGGAGGAGGAAGCATGCCATCCGTCTTTTCGCGTATTGTCAACGGCGAGTTGCCAGCCGTCAGGATCTATGAGGACGACGAGACGCTGGCGTTTATGGATATTCACCCCGCCAGCCGGGGGCATACGCTGGTCATCTGTAAGGAAGAGCACCCGGATATTTTTGCCACGCCGCCGCATCTGATTGCAGCAGTGGCGCGGACGGCGCAGAAGGTGGCGCTGGCGCTCCGTGATGCGCTCGGCATCGATGGGTTGAACGTCATTCAGAATAATGGCGCCGCAGCCGGGCAGACAGTGTTTCATTACCACGTCCATCTGATACCGCGCCGGGAGGGCGACCATGTGTTGCGACCATGGACGCCCCATCCTGCCGAACCGTCTGAACTGCGCGCGATTGCGGAACAGGTTCGGGCGGCGCTCAAAGAGTAGGGGGTCTCGATGGAAAACGATACCGGCAATACGCAATCGAACATCACCGAAGAGTTGACCGATAACGGCGTCAGCGCGCGCCGCAAAGCGTTCTCGGCGCTCATGCTGCTGGTGTTGCTATTGCTGATCCTGCTCCTGTTCGCTGCCGCCATCGAGCGCACCGACATTATTAACTTCACGTCTGCGGCCTGGAGATTGCCTGCCTGAATGGAAGACGACGTTCACACGCTTGCCGCCGAGCAAGGTCTCAATCTCGAGGCGCTGCGCGCTGCGCTCGCCGCGCTGCGCATGCATGCTGGCGGTGATGCGTTTTATGTCTTCTGGCTGCCGCGCGGGAGTGTTGCGTCTGACAATGGCAAGAAACGGTCACGCACCCTGCTCGCTTTTCCATCACCCGATGCTGCGCTGGGTTTCGCCCAGCGCAATCGTCTTGTGCACCCTCCAACCGTCCCACGGCTTCGTCTCCTCTCCCTCGTGCAACTGCTGCGCGCTATGCTGCGCGAACCCTCGATCACCGCCCTTCACCTGGTGTTCGACGCCGAGGACCTGCAGGGGTATCCGCCCGGTCATCTTCCGCCCGGATTGCATCTGACGCGCGATGATGTATTGCGCCTGATTGGCGTGCAGTAGATGATGGGGGCGCCCCTGCGCTGGCGATGCCCGGTTTTCAAACAATGCGTCAGGAGCGGAACTCTGGCGGAAACTCGCGCAGGTTGAGGTGCGGGTCGAGGCACGCAAGTTCTACATCGGCTTCGACATAGACCTGTCCATCGCGTTCGATGCGTTGCCTGAACAACCCCCGGTAGGGCGATTGCAGGGTGAATGTGGACACAACATCGAGGATGTCGCCGAGTTGCGCCGCGCGTTTGAAGCGAATGTTCATCGCGTAGACGACGATGTAGTAACCGGACTGATTCCACTCCCAGATTGGCTTGCCAAAACGCTCCACATACTCGCTGCGCCCGCGCTCCATATATTTGAGGTAGTTGGCGTGATACACGACGCCAAGCGCGTCGGTGTCTTCGTAGTAAACTTTGCAGGTCAGACGATGCTCCACAGCCTCTCCTGTCGTGCGACATTTCTTACGGCGTGTCTTGGAGATGTTGGCGCAAGGACGCAACGGCGCAAAGTCTCGCAATCGATGCGACACGCCGTTGCGTCTTCGCACCGTTGCGCCTATCTTTCTGAGAAACTCTCTGGTTGTCTGGCGTTCCTGGCTGCAATACTTTTCAAATACAGGACTTACGCGGTCGCCTCACAGGCGAGCCGTGTGACGGCTCTTTTTGCCTTTGTCAGAGCGGTGCTTGTCTTCTTTTGTGGTGCGGTGCAGCGGCAAAGCCGCT
>DAOTWI010000023.1:0-14926 GCA_034436075.1 Roseiflexus sp. | reverse complement strand
CCGGTCCGCCGACTGCGGGAACAGCATTGACTGCGCGCGGCGGTCCGGCGCTTGTGTCGAAGTAACTGATGCTGACATCGCTCAACACCGGCGAAGCGTTCGGGACAGTGCTGCTGAACGTTGCGCGGAATTGTACTGTGCGCGTATCCGGCGGCAGCGGGCGCACCCCTTCGGTTGCAAACGCATCGGGAGTGAGTTGGGCGCGCAGTTCGCCAGCCGCCAGCGGCTGCCAGGGACCTGGTTGGTCGGGGGAGGGTCCGCCGCGAATCTCGAGCGTGAGCGTCGTGCCGGGCGGAACATCGGCGTGCCAGACGACGCCTGCGGCGTTCAGGGTTGTTGTCAGAACAATCGGTTCGGAAACGAACGTCCCGCGGGTTGCACCGCGTTCCAGGCGCAATTCGCCATCGGCATTCGTGATAATCTGCACATCGGTGCGCGTTCCGCGCTGCCAGTCCGCCTGAGTGCTGAACACAATCCGCCCCGGCTGCACTGCCGCCTGAGCGCCCGCCCGCGAGGGGGCGATGCTCATCACAATGCCAATGATCAGAGCCGCAACAACCAGGCGGTGCATAACGTCTCCCTGCTCCCTGGCCAGCCAGAGTAAGGGTTCTGCTTTCCCTCACTCCTAACCCCTAACCCCTACTCCGCCGGCTTCAACGCTTCCACGTGATACACATTCGTCGAGTCGTACAGAATCCAGCCCGCACTGGCGTCGAACTCCTCGACTGCGCGGATCTGCGCCCGAACCTCGGCGGGCGTATATTCGACAATCTGGTCTTTCGGCACCCAGATGAGCGTAAAGTCCTGCAACCAGGGGCGCAACAGCGCCCGTTTCCCGTCAACCTGCTTGAGCGCCGCAGCCATGGATCGCTGGATGACCTCGTATGGATATTTTGCTGGATTGTCGAAGCCAAATTCGCCCGCGCCAAAGTGCGACGGATAGATCATCGGGCTGATGTAATCGGTATACTCCGCCATCATGTTCAGGTTTTGCCCCAGCAATTTTGAAGGACCAAAGGCGGTGTAGCCGAAGACATCGACCGAGAAAAATGCGCCGGCGCCATTGATCGCGCGATGGGAACGTCTGAGCACTTCCGTGATATTCGCCCAGCGTTCTTCGGGCGTGCCTTCGCGCGAGAGCTGGAGCCGGTCCTTGTCGGTTGGTGAAAATTCGAGCGAGGGGAACCGGATGTAGTCGTACTGAATCTCATCGAAGCCAAGCAATGCCGCTTCGACCGACAGCTGAATGTTGTAATCCCAGACATTCTCATTCCACGGGTCGAGCCAGGCATAGCGAATACTCGGGGCGGGATAATCGTAGAAAATGCCGCCCGTTGTGCGATCCTTCGCCGCCCACTCCGGCTTCGCCTCGGCGAGCACATTGTCGTGGCTGAACATATGGACGCGCGCAATCGTGTAGATGCCGCGCCGTTTGGCCTCATCGAGAATGGCGCGCAGGTCCATGTATGGTTTGAACGTTCCCAGTTCACGCACAATAGGAACCTGCGAGTCATAGTACACCAACCCCAGGTCGCCGCGCAGATCGGATTTGATGTCGATCACAATCGCATTCAGTTCGGTGGCGTCGATGATGTCGAAATACTTCATCAACAGATCCCAGCGCGCTGCAACGGCTGAGGTGACATACAGCGCCTTCGAGTAGAACGGCTCGAGTTCGATTGTCGCCGGAACACTGCCGGGGCGCAGTTCGATGACCGCTTTGCGGTACCCTGGCGCCAGCACCTGGAGATATCCCTGCTCAGGAATCCCCTCCAGCGTAAACGATCCGTCCTGGCTATTGTCGATCCGCACCATCGCCACGTCGCTGCTCTGCAGATTGACCGTCGCGATCACAGTGGCGTTGCGGATCGGCTGTTTCGACTGCGCATCGATCAGGATGCCATTCAATGTATCGGGGCGAAGCGCAGCATCGAGCGTCGTCAGGCGCTCCAACGGTTGGTCGAGGCGCGCATATCCCTTGACGCTGATCGTAATCGTCCCCTTTTCAGGAATATCCTGCAGGACATACTGCCCGTTGCTGTCGGTCGTCGTTTGCAGATCGCCGAGCGTCACCGACGCGCCGGCAATCGGACGCCCGGTATACCCGTCAGTCACTGTGCCGCGCAGGGTGTCGGGGCGGATCGCGGTGTCGAACGTTGTGGCGCGCGCCACATCACCGACCGCTGGCGCGTATCCCTCGGCGATGACGGTCACGCGAAACGTCTCCGGCACGTCTGTAAGGGTATACCGTCCTCCGGCGTCGGTGGTGGCGCTGATGAGGTCAGACGCCTGCACCAGCGCGCCAGCGACGGGGGCGCCCGTGTACAGGTCAGTAATCACGCCGCTGAGGGTGTTGGGGCGCACCTGCACCGGATCGAGCGTGACAACTGGCGGTTCGGGTCGTTCCAGGTGCGGCAGCGTGGAAAGATCGATCTCCGCCGGTTCATACCCGCTGGCGACGACCTTGATGACATCACGCGCACTCCAGCGGTCGATCTGGTAAACCCCGTTCGCATCGGTCGTCACCTGGCGGTCGCCAACCGTCAATGTGGCGACGACCGGTTCTCCGGTGTAGGCATCGGTCACAGCGCCTGTGAGCGCAACGGCGGGCCGGCTACATGCCGTTGCCACGAGCGCAAGGAGCAGTGCGCCTGCAAGAGCGCATCCTCGAAACCATCGCATCAATGACTCCATCCCGCGCAAGGATCACTGGTATCACACTGCGCGTATAATAAAGGCTTGACAGCGCATTGTCAAGCATGGCTTGAGATCAAATCGATCGGTGCAGCGGTGTCAAATCATTGACGAAAACCGCGCTGGCGCCCATAGATGGCAATCATCGTCAGGAGGGTGGCGCCGAGCACCATGCGGCGCACCGAGTCCTGCATCTGCATCGTCGTCAGCAAGCTGGTCATCAGCGTCAACACCAGCGCACCCGCCATCGTGCCGAAATAACTCCCTTTGCCGCCAGTCAGCAGCGTTCCCCCGACGGCAACCGCCGCAATCGAGGGGAAGAGGAACGGATCGCCAATGCGGATATGCACAACACCGGTATTGCCGACGACCAGAAAGCCGCCAAGCCCGGCGAGCATTCCGGAGAGCGCATATGTCCCAATAACCATGCCGGTCACATTGATGCCAGAGAGACGCGCGGTTGTGCGATTCGTGCCGATGGCGAACAGGTTCTTGCCGAAGGTGGTGCGTTCCAGCAACAGCCACATCAACGCTGCGAACACCGCCCAGATCAGAATCGCGCCGGGGATGCCCGCCAGAACCGGACGCGCGATCAGTTGCGTCATGATCGGCGCAACGGCGCCGCTGACATTCCCCTGGGTCATAACCAGGATCAACCCGCTGACCACGCCTGCCATGCCGAGCGTCATCACCAGCGGCGAGATGCTGAGGAACGCCACGCCAGCCCCGTTGACCAGTCCAATCAATCCGCCGGCGACCAGCGCCGCCAGCAGCGCCGGCAGCACCTGTTCGTTTTTGCCGTTGACGATAGTGTAGGTCAGAATTGCGGTCAGCGTGACGACGGCGCCCGTCGAGAGATCGATGCCTTCGCCGCCGCTGATGATCACCAGGGTTTGCCCGGCGGCAATAACGCCGAGAAAGACCGAAAGGCGCACAATATTGATCGCCTGCGCCGTCGCAACATCGAGATTGCCGCCGAAGCCATTGGGCAGGAATCCGCTGAGCAGGAACAGCGCAATCGCCAGCAGCACTGCGGCGAGCGGCGGTGAGATCGTCAGTCGCTTCATCCGCTCCTCCTGCGCGCCAGCCTGATGATGCCGGGCATCGCCAGCGCCAGCACAATGATCGCAGCATTCACGAACGTTTGCCACCAGGTGGCGACGCCAGCGAATGAAATGATATTTCGTATCAAACCAAGGATCACTGCGCCGAAGATCGGACCGGTGATGCCGCCAGCGCCGCCGCTCAACGGCGTTCCGCCGATCACTGCCGCAGTGATCGACGAGAGCGTGAGCGGATCGCCGACCTGCGCATTGCCGGAGCCGGTGAGCAGCGTCATCGCAATGCCGCCCAGCGCCGCCATCAACCCGGAAACGACATACGTGCTGAACTGCACCGCCTGCACCGGCACGCCTGTCTCGTAGGCGGCGTCGGCTTTGCCGCCGACGGCGTAAAGGTAGCGTCCGTAGCGCGTTCGCCGCACAATAGCCCAGGCGAGGAGGATCAGCGCAATGATGTAGAACGCGAGCGGCAGCCAGAGGATGATCGTCTCGCGGTAGAACGCCGTCAGGCGCGATGGTACGCCGCCGCCGGGGTTTGGCAGGATGAAGAGCGCCAACCCGGCATAGATAAAACTGGTGGCAAAGGTCGTAATGATCGGTTGCAGGCGCAGATAGGCGATGAACAAGCCATTCAGCGCTCCAGCCCCCATACCGACGAACAACGCGGCGCCCATCATCACCCCCGCAGTGCTCAGATCGCCGCTCAACCCGATCTGTGTGGCGAGCAATGCATTGACGACCGAGACAATCGAGCCGACCGAGATGTCGATGCCGCCGCCGATCATCACGATCGCCTGCCCGATAGCGACCAGAATCAGCGGCAGAAAGACGCGCATATTACTATTCAACGTCGTTGGCTCGAGCAGGTTGGGCTGCAGCAGCAGATTGGCGGTGAATGCCACGACCAGCAGCAGCAGCGCAAACAGATAGGGATAGCGATAGGTCGCCTGCTGCCAGCGCGATTGTTTCATGGCGTCTCCCTGCGAGCAACTCCAAGACTTGCAGCAACCAGATTGGCAGTCGTCAGCGATGCGCCGGTAAGTTCGGAACTGATCCGCCCGTCGTGCATGACGAGCAGCCGGTCACTCAGACCAATCAGTTCCTCGTCGTCGCTGCTGTAGAGAATCACCGTGGTTCCTTCGGCGCACAGACGAGTGAGCAGGCGATAGAACTCCGTTTTGGTGGCAATGTCGACCCCCTTGGTCGGATCGTCGAGAAGCAGGAGACGTGGATTGCGCAGGAGCCATTTGCCGATGACCACTTTCTGCGCATTGCCGCCGGATAGGGCGCTGACCGGCGTGTCGAGCCCCGCCATTTTCAGATCGAGGCGTGTGGCGGTGGCGCTAGCGTCCTGGCGGGCGCGTTTCATGCGCAACGGGAAGCCATAGTTGCGCCATGAGGGAACGAGCAGATTCTCCAGAATCGAGCGGATGGAGAGCAACCCCTCGCCAGCGCGATCCCCCGGTACGAGCGCGACGCCCTGGTTCATCGCCTGCCGCGGATGGGTGAAGTGAACTGCTTTGCCATCGAGCAGGATGCGCCCGTTGTACGGCACGCCGCCAAAGATCGCAAGGAGCAGATCGCGCTGCCCTTGCCCTTTCAACCCGCCAATGCCGAGCAGTTCCCCCTCGTGCACCTGTATGCCGACCCCGCGCAGCACGCTGGTGCGCAGACCTTCGATCTGCAGCACGACACGCCGCGCCACCAGGTCGTCGGGTGACAGGCGATGACGCTCAATAGCGCCGCCGGATGTCTCCGGCGCCATCAATGCTACCAGGTCGCTTGCGGCTGCGTCCTTCATCGAACCCTCGCCAACCGTCTGGCCGTTGCGCAGCACGGAGTAGCGGTCGGCAATCTGTTCGATCTCGGTCATGCGATGGGAGATAAAGATAATGGCGGTTCCCTGCGTTTTCCATTGCCCGATCAGGTCGAACAGTCGCTGCACCTGGCGGCTATCCAGGCTTGCCGTCGCTTCGTCCAGGATCAAGAGGCGCGGATTGACGCTGATGGCTTTGAGGATTTCGACGATCTGCCGCTCATCGGGGAGCAACGCGGACACGGGCGTATCCGGTGTAAGGTCGGCGCGGAATGTACCGGCAAAAAGCGACAGCAGCGCTTCGGTGCGTCGCCGTTCGGTCCGATGGTCGATCAGGAGTCCGCGCCGCAACGGCTCACGGGTGAGCCAGATATTCTCGGCGACGGTCATCTGCGGTACAAGGCTGAGTTCCTGAAAGACGGTCGAGATGCCCGCGTCCTTTGCCGCGTGCGGCGAGGCGAAACGGACGGCGCGGCCATCGAAGAGGAGTTGCCCCCCATCGGGGGCAACCACTCCGTTGATGACCTTGCTGAGCGTGCTCTTGCCGCTTCCATTCGCCCCGATCAGCGCCAGCGTCTCACCGGCGTCGATCTCCAGGCTGGCATCCATCAGCGCCTGGACGGCGCCGTACCGCTTGGCGGCATTGCGAACAGCGAGCAAGGGCGGCATGGCGTTACTTCACGAAGAACTGCTGCACTTCCTCGTCGGTCATAATGCCGTCGAGCAGATACGTTGCCGGCCTGTCTTTGCAGACGGTCGTGAACACTTCCTGGAAGTTGTCTTTCGTCACAATCACCGGGACCGGAATGACGAACGACAGGCCGTTCGCCCCGCCAAGCTTGCTCTTGTCCACCTGCTTGCCCTGAAGCATATTGACCGCGATGCGCAGACCGGTCGGCGACACGCCGGGAGGATTGGCGACGGCGATCGTCTCGAAGTTGGGGTCTTCCTTCAGGCGCTGATCCCACAATTGCAGGAACTGGCAGCGCCCCTCGCCGACGAGCACGGGCCACTTCGGCGGGTTAGCCGCCAGCACCGCCTGCATCGCGCCAATCGCCATGCCGTCCTGCGTCCAGTAGCCGTCGAGGTTGGGGAACGACGCCAGGAAGCTCGACATCACCTGTTGCCCGGTTGCTTCGTCCCACCTGCCGGTTTCACGCCCGAGCACCTTGATATTGGGGTACTCCTTCAGCACTTCCTCGACGCCTTCCATGCGCGCGACGTTCGCCGGGTGCCCGGGGAAGCCTTCGATCAGCACGATGTTCCCCTGGCCGCCGAGTTTTTCCGCTAGCCAGCGGGCCGAGATCTTCGCCCACTCCTTCTGGTCGATGCCGACGTTGTAGACGCCGGGGGTGTTGAGTTCTTGGTCGACCGAGATGACGATGATGCCTTTATTGATCGCTTCCTGAAGCGTGTCGTTGAGCCCGTTGACATCGCTGGGGTTCACCAGGATGGCGTCGACTCCCTTATTGATGAGATTCTGCAGTTGTTGAATCTGCCCGGCGACATCGGTGTCGGCGCTCTCGATCACAAGTTCGTTGGTGATGCCGAGGTCCATGTATTCCTTATTGACCTCGATCAACGACTGGATCATCTGGGTGCGGTATTCGCTGCTGATGAACGGGTTGGAAATGCCAATGGTGAACTTTCTGCCAGCCGGCGCGGTGGTGGGTTGCGGCGCTGGCGCAGCCGTCGGTGCGGTGGTGGTTGGAGCGCCGCCACACGCTGCGATCAGCGCAGCGATGATGAGTGTGATCGCAAACAACGCGAAATATCGACGAGTCATTGCCTGTTCCTCCTGTCTGTCAGCATGCTGATGCGATGAAGTGAGGACGATGCGAAAGAGTTCAGCCTTCACCTCCTTTCTCTGCAGTAAGTGCTGCGAGACGGGCGTAATGCGCGGGCGAGGCGCTAGCGATCCTGGCTTGTGCTGCCGGGCAGGTCTGGCGGACCATATAATAATTGTAGATCAGAGTGCCGAAACGGGCAAGCAGCGGCAAGGAATTAATGATCGTTTTTTTGAACACTTTTTGGTAATATGGGGCGTTTAGCTGTCCAGGATTGCACGAACCTTGCAGAGGAGTTCGGTTGGAGTGAACGGCTTCTGGATCACCAGCGCATCGGTTGCCCGATGCGTGTGTTGTTGTACTCCAACGGCATACCCGGTCATGAAGAGCACCCTGATCTGCGGTTGCAGGATGGTCAGATAATTCGCCAGCACGACGCCGCTTGTATGGGGAATGACATGATCGCTCAGGAGTAAATGGATTGTCGTTCTCTGTTGTGCGTGTGCGAGCGCCTCGCGATCACTGCTCGCTTCGAGGACGGTGTACCCGTGGGCGCGCAGCACTCGCGCTGCCAGTGTGCGCACCGCCGGATCGTCTTCGACGAGCAAGATCGTCTCTGATCCGCTCAAATAGGCAGGGTGCTCAACCGATGCGGACTCCTGGCGTTCTGCCATCGAAGCGCGCGGCAAATAGATCGTGACAACCGTGCCACCCCCCGGCTCGCTCGTCAGGTCGATCACCCCGCCATGGCGCGTGACGATGCCGTAGCAGGTCGCCAGTCCTAGCCCGGTGCCTTCACCCGGATTCTTCGTCGTGAAGAACGGTTCAAAGGCGCGCTGGCGCGTTGCTTCGTCCATGCCAATGCCAGTGTCGCTCATCGTCAAAAGAACGTACTCTCCCGCCTTCAGGGAGGGATAGAGGCGTTCAAATGACTCATCGGTCATCACATTCGTTGTGGCGATAGTGAGTATGCCGCCATCCGCCATCGCGTCGCGCGCATTGACGGCAAGATTGACCAGCACCTGCTCAATCTGCCCCGGATCTGCGCGCACGTGCCAGAGATCGGGAGCGAGATGTATCTGCAAAGTAATGTTCTCGCGGATCAGGCGGCGCAGCAGTTTGTGCATATCGAGAATAAGCGCATTCAGATCGATCAGGCGCGGTTCGAACTGCTGGCGGCGGGCAAAGGCGAGCAACTGGCGCGTCAACGCCGAGGCGCGCTCGGTGGCATGCTGGATCTCGATCAGTTCCGCCATCGCTGGATGGTCATCAGAGAGCGACTGACGCGCCAGTTCGGTGCACCCGACGATCACTGCCAGGAGATTGTTGAAATCGTGGGCAATGCCGCCCGACAGCCGACCGAGCGCATCCATTTTTTGCATCTGAAGCAACCGCTCTTCCAGTTCGCGGCGCGCGGTAATATCGCGCCCAATGACAATTGCGGCAGGCGCGTTGTCTTGCTCAACCGCTTTGACGTCACACTCGAACCAGCGCCAGGAGTCATTCGCATGACGGTAGCGGAAGGTTGCCGTCATGCGTTTGCGCTGGAGGACGCTCTGCCAGTGCTCTGCGCTGTTTGGAAGATCATCGGGATGCAAATGATCAAAAGCATCGCGTCCAATCAATTCCTCGGGAGCGCGCCCCAGCAGGGTGACGGCGGAAGGGCTGACGTAGCGAAATCGATGCTGATCGTCGAGGATAGCGATCAGGTCTGAGGTGTTTTCGGTGATCAGGCGATAGCGCGCCTCGATGTCGCGCAACGCCTGCTCGGAGCGGCGCTGCGCCTCGATCGCGCGCCACTGGCGTAGGGCGCGCTGGGCGATGTGCGGCAGATCGATAAACGCTGCTTCGCTCTTGACGATGTAATCGAGCGCGCCTGCACGGATCGCTTCGACCGCCACCCGCTCATCGCCATAGCCGGTCATCAGAATGACCGGCAGCGGGTGTGATGGATTGAGCAGCTCCAACCCATCGCCGTCGGGCAATCTCCAGTCACAAATGATCAGATCGAAGCCGGGATTGCTGGGACTCAGCAGCGTGCGCGCTTCCTGAAGCGTGCATGCAACGGACAGATCGAACAGCGACTGCCAGGCGTCAAAAGCGCGCTGAATCAGTTCAACGTGCGATTCATCATCTTCGATGAGCAACAAGCGTATGTGTTCAATGCCAGCCACAGTCGATTTATATTTTATGCTGGGACGATCGTGTTATCGTGTTCCTATGTTGCGCTTCAGCCAGTAGACCCCGACATCACGCACAAGATCACGAAATTCCTCACAACCGAACGGCTTGACCAGATAACTGTTGGCATATGCAGTGTAGGCGCGGGCCACATCGTGCTTTGCCGATGACGTGGTCAGGATGACGACCGGAATATGGCGCAGATCCGCCGATTGTTTGATGCTCGTCAGAACATCGATCCCATCGATGCGTGGCAGCCGTAGATCGAGCAGGATCACGTGCGGGCGGGGGCTTTGATCCGGCTCGATCCACGACCCGCGGCGATGCAGGTAATCGAGCGCGCTTTCGCCATCGCTGATATGGACGACCTGCGCTGCCCATGGCTGTTCGTCGAGCGTGCGCCGGATCAGTTCTGCGTGATCGTCGTTATCCTCTACCAGAAGAATCCTGAACATCGTGTCGGTCATGGTTCACCTCATACGGATGCGTGGGCGCGACAGGAAGTGTGAAATAGAAGGTGGCGCCAGCGCCCTGTCCGAGTGAGTCAACCCAGATACGTCCGCCATGAACGTCGATGATGCGGCGAACAATTGTCAACCCCACCCCTGTTCCTTGACTGCGCGGGTCGAGTTTATTGAACAGTCCAAAGATTTGCTCGTGGTACTGCGGTTCGATCCCGATACCATTATCACGCACAAAGAAAAGCGGCGAATCACTCAACTCATTGATGACACCGATCTCAATATCAGGCGCGCTTTGATTATCGCAGAACTTAATCGCATTATCAACCAGGTTCTGTACCACTTCAACGAGCCGGTTCCGGTCGCCATGCACAACCGGCATATCTGGAGCGACGCTGATGCGCGCCTGTCGTTCGGCGATCCTTCCGGCAAGCAACTCGAGCGCCTCCTGCACAATAACGTTGAATGACACACATTGCGGCTCAGCGCGCAGGCGACCGATCCGCGACAATTCGAGCAGATCGTTCAACAGGCGCTCCATTTTGCGCACGGCGGCGCTGATGCGCTGGATGTCATTCCGCATCCGCTCAGTATTGCCTCCCTGCAGATCGCGCTCCAGATAGCCGAGAAATCCCTGGACGGTGATCAGTGGACTCTTCAAGTCGTGCGAGACGGTGTACGTGAAACGTTCCAGTTCAGCGTTTTTTTGTTCGAGTTCGGCAATCAGGCGTTCACGCTCCATCTGCGCCCGGTGTCGTTCGGTGACGTTGCGCACCAGGATCATGGCGTACTTCACGCGTCCGCTGTCGTCGATCAGCGGAACATAATGATAGTGATGGATAAGGTCCTCGAATGGAATCTCCGCTGAAAAGCGCTGACCGTTCAGCACTGCGCGAATGTTGCCTTCAACCTGGGTAGCGAAGGAATGGGGCAGCGCCTCGTACAATTGACGCCCTTCGAGCGCCTCTTTCGAGTAACCGGTCGCGGCAAGCTCCGGTCCGTCAGCCAGCACGAACCGCAGGTCGTGATCGAAGATGAGCACGGCGCTGTCAGGGAGATTCGCCGCCAGGATTCGGTAGCGCTCCTCAGAGGCGCGCAACGCCGCCGCCTGCGCCTCCAGCGCCTCTGCGTTTTTGCGCGCCAGCGCCCGGCTCTGCTGCAGGCTTTCACTCAGCAACCGTGCTGTAAATGCTGTCAGTCCTAGAATGAGCGCTAGATCGAACCAGTCGCCAGGCTCGCCGTCGTATGGCGACCTCGTCCATCCATACATTTCCGCTGTCACGATCCCGGCGATCACCAGCAGAATCGTTGCAACCATGGCGATGAAGGCGCGACGGTCGAGCAGAAGACTGCCGATGACGATAACCGTAGCGTAGAGACTGGTCACGGTGTCGTGTGCGCCGCGACCAATGAATTGCAGCGAGGCGGTCAGTACGATGAACAGGCTCAACGAAAGGGCGATCGATAGGTGCAACCAACGTGCGTAAAGCAGCAGCAGTGCAGTAAGCACGACGCCGCTGCTTGTGAGTAGCGCAATGGTTGGTATTGAGCGCCCGAGCAGCGCATTGATCCCTGCAGCGCCTAGCGCAATTGCCAGGCAGATGAGCAGCATCAAATGCTGGGTCTGTGCAATGCGCGCCTGTTCTTCGTCATCGAAGCGAGGCGGACGCAGCAGGTAGGAAAGAGTTCGTCTCATCCTGTGTCTGTATCATCATACCTCCACATGCATGTATTGTACCTGAGAGACGTTGATTGGGAAGAAGCGCTGAACCGGTCCAGCGCTTTTCAAATCTCGAAGTTGACGCGAAGATGCAGAGACGCAAAGCGTCGCAATCAGCACGAACGTCTGTGCGTCTTTGCGTCAACATTGCTCAGAAACTCTCCGTCAGTCTCACTCTCATAGGGAGATCAAATAAAACCTGGACCATCGAGCCTGCACCTTTGGAGCAGTTGGCGTTGGCTGAGCCTTTCGAAGCCAACGCCAACCGCAGGTGGTCAACGCGGGCAAGATTGTTCAACGTCTGGTTGATCTTCCTATCAGGTCGCCAGTGCGTGGCGCTTGCCAACATACCGGCGGCGCAGCCATTTCTCGAGTTCGATCAGCGCATACCCGATGACGGGGATGATCAGGATGCGCCCCCACGCTTCGAGGCTGATCGGCGCGCTGTTCAGAATCTGGTTCATCCACGGCAGGTAGGTGAATCCTAATTGCAATAGGATGATGACCCCAAGGCCGACGAATAACCAGCGGTTGCTGAAGACGCCGATCTGAAACATCGAGTGCGTGAGCGAACGGCAGTTGAGCAGGTAGAAAACTTCGATCATGACGATGACATTGACCGCCACCGTGCGCGCTTCGGTGAGGCTGGCGCCGGCTTGCAGCTCCCACTCGAACAGCGCAAACGCGCCGATCATGATCAGAACGCCAACTGCCAGGGTACGCCAGATCAGGGTGGCATCCAGAATTGGCGCGTCCGGTTTGCGCGGCGGGCGCTGCATAATGCCCGGTTCTTTCCCCTCGGCTGCCAGCACCAGGCCGAGTGCGGCGACCGTCACCATATTGACCCACAGGATCTGCACCGGCAGCACCGGCAGCGCCGATCCGATCAGGATGGCTGCCAGAATGACCAGTCCCTCGCCAATGTTGGTCGGCAGCGTCCAGACGATGATCTTGGTCAGGTTGTCGAACACGCCGCGTCCTTCCTCGACCGCCGCCTCGATGGTGGCGAAGTTGTCGTCGGTCAGCACCATATCCGCCGCTTCGCGCGCCACGTCGGTGCCGGCAAGCCCCATAGCGACGCCAATGTCCGCCTGTTTCAACGCCGGAGCGTCATTCACGCCGTCGCCGGTCATAGCAACGACGTGACCACGCGATTGCAGCGCTTCGACCAGGCGCAGTTTTTGTTCCGGCGTCACCCGCGCAAACACAGTTGTGCGCTCGGCAGCGTCGGCAAATTCCTCATCCGGCAGTTGCTCGATGTCACGACCGGTGAGCACCGACGGCTTGCGCCCGCCGTCGAGTCCGATCTGTCTGGCGATGGCGGCGGCGGTCAGCGCGTGGTCGCCGGTGATCATTTTCACGCGAATGCCCGCCTGCTGGCAGGCGCGCACGGCGGTGATCGCCTCGGGTCGCGGCGGATCGACCATGCCCTGCAACCCCAGAAAGGTCAGCCCGCTGGTCACATCGTCGTGCTCCAGCGCGTTAGTTCCGGCGGGCATGCAGCCGCGCGCGAACGCCAGCACGCGCAATCCTTCTGCTGCCAGGGTGTCGGCAGTGCGATGCACGGCATCGGCATCGCACGGAACCAGGCGACCATCAGCCTCTAGCAGCGTGTTGCACCGCGACAGGATCGCTTCCACTGAGCCTTTCATATAGACGATGCGCTCCTGATGGAGTCCGGCGTCGTGGAGCGTGGCCATGTACTGGTGCTGCGACTCGAAGGGGATAGCGTCGATGCGCGGCGGGAGCCGGTCATGCTGGTGAATGCCCGCTTTGTGCGCTGCAACGATGAGCGCGCCTTCCGTCGGATCGCCGCGCACGTCCCAGCGCCCTTCTTTCTCGACCAGTTCGCTGTCGTTGCACAGAAGACCGGCGCGCAGACATTCCGCCAGTGCGATGTTTGCCTCCAGGTCGACCAGAGCGCCGTTGTGCCGGATGTCACCCTCAGGTTGATACCCCGTCCCGGTCGTTTCGTAGGGCTTGCCGCCCGCCATGATGCGCTGCACCGTCATCTGGTTTTGCGTCAGCGTGCCGGTTTTGTCGGAGCAGATGACCGTGGTGCTCCCCAGGGTTTCAACGGCTGGCAATTTGCGGATGATTGCCCGCCGCCGCGCCATGCGCGTGACGCCAATCGCCAGGGTGACAGTGACGGCGGCGGGCAGCCCTTCGGGAATGGCGCTGACAGCCAGCGCAATGGCGGCCATCAGGGTGTCGAGGAGCGGTTGATTCCGGAATGCGCCGATCAGGAAGGTCACGGCTGCCAGCCCCAGGATGACGAAGAGGAGTAGTCGGCTGAATTGGGCGATCTTGCGCGTCAGCGGCGTCTGGAGGTCGTGCGCGGTTGCAATCAGTTGCGAAATGCGTCCCACCTCGGTGCTATCGCCAGTCGCCACGACGATGCCCGCGCCCTGGCCGTAGGTGACGAGCGTTGAGGCATACGCCATCGTGACCCGGTCCGCCAGGGTGGTGTCGGGCGCGAGCGTGGCATGCGCCTGTTTCGTCACCGGCACCGACTCGCCGGTGAGCGCAGCTTCGGCGATCTGCAGATCGCGGGTGCGGATGAGGCGCATGTCGGCGGGAACTTTGTCACCGCTCTGCAACACCACCAGATCGCCAGGAACCAGTGATGCCGCCGGGATGCGGATGGTCTTTCCGTCGCGCACGACGGTAGCTTCCATGGTCATAGTGCGCGCCAGCGCCTCGATCGCTTTCTCCGCGCGGCTTTCCTGGATGTAGCCAAGGATGACGTTCACCAGCACTACGCCGAAAATGATCGCAGCATCGACGATGTCCTTGAGTACGAAGGTGACGACGCTGGCGATCAGCAGGATGTAGAGGAGCGGGTTATGGAACTGGAGCAGGAAGCGAACCAGGGGACTCTTGCCGCGTCTGGCGGTAATCACGTTCGGTCCGTAGCGCTTCAGGCGTTGTTCCGCCTCGGCGGCGGTCAATCCAAAACGCTCGTCGCTCTCGAACGAAGCGAGCACATCATCCGGCGGCAGGGTGTGCCATACGTTGCCGGTATGCTGTGCCACAGGCGCTGTTTGCATGACCTCTTCCTTTCATTCAGATCTGTCCAGGAACCCGGCGCTCCCGGCATGCGTTCGGCGTTGGCTTCGGCAGGCTCAGCCAACGCCTGTCATCCGAGGCGGTCGCTGGCTTCGGCAGGCTCAGCCAGCGCCTGTCATCCGAGGCGGTCGCTGGCT
>DAOTWI010000022.1:0-6223 GCA_034436075.1 Roseiflexus sp. | reverse complement strand
TACCGCCTTCTGGCAGGCGGTTGTAACAACCGACGCCAGCGGGCGCGCGACGGTGCAGGTCTCCCTGCCCGATAACCTGACGACCTGGGTGATGCGCGGCGTGGCGCTCACCGCGGATACGCGCGTCGGCGAGGGAACCGGCGAACTGGTCAGCACGAAGCCGCTGCTCGTGCGCCCGGTCACGCCGCGCTTCTTCGTCGTCGGCGATGTGGTGGAACTGGCGGCGAACGTCAGCAACCTCACGAATGCGCCGCTGACGACGGACGTCACCCTGAGCGCCGAGGGTGTCACCGTCACCTCGCCGCTGACGCAGACGATCCAGGTTCCGGCGAATGGCGAAGCGACAGTGACCTGGCAGGCGACGGTGCTCGATGGTGTGTCGGCTGATCTGGTGTTCAGCGCCGTCTCCGGGCAACTGAGCGATGCAGCGCGACCGCGGATCGCAACCGCGCCAGGCGGGCGCATTCCCGTCTACCGCTACAGCGCGCCGGAGACGGTGGCGACCGGCGGGCAGATCGATCGGGCGGATGCGCGGGGGGAGGCGGTGGCGCTGCCGCCGAATGTCGATGCGCTCCTGGGCGAACTGCGCATCCGGCTCGACCCCTCGCTGGCGGCTGGCGTACTCGACGGTTTGCGGGCTTTGGAGGAATACCCGTATGACACGGTCGAATCGACCGTCTCGCGCTTCGTGCCAAATGTCGTTGCGCTGCGGACGCTGCGCCAGCTGGGGGTGACCAACACCGAACTGGAGACGCGCCTGCCGGCGCTGGTCGCCGATGCGCTCGACCGGCTCTCCCTGTGGCAGAACGCCGACGGCGGCTGGGGCTGGTGGTCAGAGGACGAGAGCAATCCATATATCAGCGCGTATGTGATATTCGGCATGCTACGGGCGCGCGAGACGGGCTTTACCGTGCGCGACGATGTGCTGGCGCGCGGGATGGAGTATCTCACCACGCAACTTGCCGCCGATGCCGATGTACGCACAGCGCCGCAGGCAAACCGGCAGGCGTGGCTGCTCTACGTCCTCGCCGACGGCGGCAGACCGGATGGCGGGCGGATGGACGCGCTCTACAGCAACCGCGAGCGCCTGGGCGTATACGGTAAGGCGCTGCTGGCGCTGGCGCTCCACCGTGTGAATCCAAACGACCAGCGGCTGAAGACGCTCCTTTCAGACCTGAACAACGCCGCGATCACCAGCGCAACCGGCGTTCACTGGGAAGAGCCCGTGCGCGATTACTGGGCATTCAGCAGCGACACTAACAGCAGCGCGATCGTCCTTCAGACGCTTGTGCGGCTCGACCCGCAGAACCAGATCATCCCCAATGCCGTGCGCTGGCTCATGGTCGCCCGGCGCGGCGACATCTGGCTCACCACCCAGGAATCGGTGTGGGGGTTGCTGGCGCTGACCGACTGGATGGCGACGACGGGCGAACTCAACGGCGCCTACGATTATGCCGTCTGGCTGAACGGCAACGAACGCATTGCCGGTCGCATCGACGCCACGAACGTGATGTCGCCGACGGTTGTGCGTGTGCCGACGACCGACCTGCTGACCAGCGACCCATCGCTGGTGGCGGTGGGGCGCAGCGATGGACCGGGGCGGCTCTACTACACGGCGCACCTGAACCTGGCGCTGCCCGCCGATCAGGTGAAGGCGCTCGACCGGGGCATTGCCGTAACGCGGCGGTACGTGGCGGCGAATTGTACGGACGGGCCGCGCTGCCCGACGCTGACCAGCGTCAAAGCCGGCGATACGGTGCGAGTCGAGCTCTCGATTGTGGCGGAGCGCGATCTCTATTACTTCCAGCTCGAAGACCCGCTCCCCGCTGGTGGCGAAGCCATCGACCCGACCCTGGCGACCACCGCGATCGCCACGAACGTTGATCCGGCGCTCCGGCCGGCGCCTGACGCCGCGGCGCCATACTTCTTCTGGTGGTGGTGGCGCTGGTACGACCGGGTCGAACTGCGCGACGAGAAGGTGGCGCTGTTCGCCGATTACCTGCCGCGCGGCGCATACCTCTTCAGTTACACCTTCCGCGCCGTGCAACCGGGCGAGTACCGCGTCATCCCGGCGATCGCGCAGGAGAGTTTCTTCCCCGAAGTCTTCGGGCGCTCGGATGGGCAACTGTTCACCATCACACGGTAAGCGTTCAAAAAAGCGGTATAATCGAGCTTTGCTGGAACATCGCACGCGGAGGTCTGCGACCTCCGCATTATCTTCGCTGGAGGTTGTATGGCGTCCCAACCTGTGCGCACGGTGATGATCGGCTGCGGCGGCATGGCGCGCTACCATCTGCGGCGCATGTACGAACTGCGCGACAGCACGCAGGTCGTTGCCGTGTGCGAACCGTCGCAGTCCGCCTACGATGCAACTGCCGCGCTCTTTGAGCAGGCAGGCGTTGCGCCGCCGCCCAACGAGCCGGACCTTGAAAAGATGCTCTCGGAGTATCGCGGCAAACTCGACGCCGCTTTCATCATCACGCCGCATGCGTACCACCACAATCAGGCAAAGGCGTGTCTGGAAGCCGGTCTCGACGTGCTGCTCGAAAAACCGATGGTCATGAACGCCGAGGAAGCGCGCAGCCTGATCGAAACCCGTGATCGCACCGGGCGGTTGCTGGTGGTCGCATTCCCCGGAAGCCTCTCGCCAAACGTGCGCACTGCCGTCGCACTGCTGCGATCCGGCGCCTTCGGTCGTCTCCTGACGATCAGCGGCGTCGTTTGGCAGAACTGGGGACCGATGACCGTGGGGACGTGGCGGCAGCAACCGGAACTCTCCGGCGGCGGGTTTCTGTTCGACACCGGCGCGCACCTGCTCAACACCGTCGTCGATCTGGCGGGCGAGGATGTCGCCGAAGTCGCCGCATACCTGGACGACCGGGGGCGTCCGGTCGAGACGCTGGGGGCGGTGATTGCGCGGCTACGTTCCGGGGCGCTGATCACGCTTCATGCCTGCGGCGAAGCCATCCCGTCGTGCCATTCGGACGTGCGCGTCTTCTGCGAACGCGCCATTCTGTACACCGGCGTCTGGGGCGAACGGCTCGAAGTGCAGTACAATGGCGACAAGCCGCCTGCCGCGATTCCCGTGCCCGAATCGCGCGGGGTCTGGGAGCAATTCCTGGCGGTGCGCGCCGGGAAGCAGGAGAACCCCTGCCCGCCGGAAGTCGGGCTGCGGATGGCGCAGTTGTGGGATGCGATCAAAGCATCGGCGGCGCAGGGCGGCGCGCCGGTGCGTGTGCGCTAAAAAGGGCGCAGATTTGCAGATGACCGTCACCGCGAGGGGCAGCGGCGCAACCCCAGAGCGATGAGCACCCCCACCGCTCTGGGTCTGCCTGCGGGCGCCGGGCAGGCGCAGATGACCGTCACCGCGAGGGGCAGCGGCGCAACCCCTGAGCAATGAGCACCCCCACCGCTCTGGGTCGGCTTGCGGGCGCCGGGCAAAGGTGACGGTCATCGTCGGGGCGCAGTATGGTACAATACGCGGGTTAGAATAAGATGAAGGCGTCCCAATCACGGCATGCCCGGCGAGACATCCGACATTTATCACGCTTACGCGCCCTTCTACGATGGAAGCGGTCAGATCCGCTTTGCAGTACTGTTCGCCAATTACCTGCTGGGTGACATCCTGCCGCGTCACCCGGTGGCGGGGCGGCGGGCGCTCGATCTCGCGTGCGGTACAGGAACGCTGGCGCTCATCCTGGCTGACGCCGGATGGTTGGTCACTGGCGTGGATCGGTCGCCTGCGATGATTGCCATTGCACGCAGCCGCGCACAGTCGATAGATGCAGCGATCCGTCCGCAGTTCATTGAGGCGGATATGCGCTGGTTGTGGCAGGAGACGGCGCGCGTCGAAGCCGGAGACCCGGCGGAGGCGCTGCGGCGTGGTTCGTTCGACCTGGTCACCTGCACGTATGACAGTCTCAACTACATGTTGACTGAAGCGGACCTCGCGGCATGCTTCTCGACGGCGGCGGAGGCGCTGGCGCCGGAAGGATTGTGTGTGGCGGATATGAACACGCGCCACTTCCTCGAGCACGACTGGGGCGACGTGGAGATCGTCGAGCGACCGGGGTTCATCCAGGTGAATCGCAGCCGGTTCGACCCGGAGACCGCCTGTTCGACGATGCGCCTGATCGGGTTTGTGGGCGATGACGACAGCGGGTACGAGCGCTTCGAGGAGATTCATATCGAGCGCGCCTATCCGCCAGAGACCGTTGCATCGTTGATCGGCGCCGCCGGATTGACCATCGAAGCGGTGTATGATTGTTTCACCACGCAACCGATTGGCGAACGCACGCAACGGATCGCCTGGGTGGCGCGGAAATGGTAGGTGGGCGTGAAGAAGGTCATCGTCGTCACAACTGGCGGGAGCATCGCCTTCAAGCGCAACCCGGCAACCGGCGCTCTGGTTCCGGTCGATGGCGAGGACGTCATCGCCCAGCTGGCGAACAGCGGCATTGTGGTGGAATTCAACGAATTCAGCAGCCTGCCCGGCAGCCACTTCACACCGGTGCAGGGTCTCGATCTTGCGCGCCAGGTCGAGGCATTGCTGCACAACGAGGCGGTTTCGGGCGTGGTGGTGACCCATGGAACCGATACGCTGGAAGAGACGGCGTATCTGCTCGATCTGGCGATCAATCACGAGAAGCCGGTGGTGGTCACCGCAGCGGCGCGCCCGGCGACAATGCCCGGATATGATGGGCTGCACAATCTGGCTGGCGCGATTCGGGTTGCGGCTGCCGCAGAAACGCGCGAGACCGGCGTGCTCGTTGTGTTTGCCGGGCAGATCTTTGCCGCTGGCGATGTTCAGAAAACATGTGCGCATTCAATTGAAGCGTTTGCCGCGCCAGGATTGGGTCCGCTTGGCTGGATCGTCGCTGATCGCATCTGGTTGCGCCACCGCCCGGTGCAGCGGATGCATATTCCGTGCGCGCACCTGGAAGAGCGGGTTGACCTGATTACGCCCGGTCAGGGGAGCGATGATCGCCTGCTGCGCCACGCGCTCGCGGATCGCGTCGCGGGCATTGTGATCGAGGCGTTCGGCAGCGGTCGCGTGCCACCCTGGTGGCTGCCGGCAATCCAGGAAGCGATTGCACAGCGCGTCGCGGTCGTGATGGCGCCACGTCTCGGCGGCGGCGCACTGTACGATGAGTATGGCTATGTCGGCGCATACCACGACCTCGAGCGTCTGGGAGTGCTCTTTGCGCACTATTTGAATGGTCGCAAAGCGCGGATCAAACTGATGCTGGCGCTGGGCGCCGTGCGTCGTCCAGAGGATGCGCGAATCTGGTTCCCATAGAAATGGTGCATTATGCTCTTGACCATTGATATTGGCAACACAAACATCAAAATCGGCGTCTATCAGGGAGAACGCCTGACGGCGCACTGGCGCGTCACGACCGAACGCCACCGGCTCGCGGACGAATATCGGGTGTTGTTGCACAACCTGTTCGATCTTGGCGGCATCGATCCGCATACGATCAATGGATGCGCCATTTCGTGCGTGGTGCCGCCGCTGACCGGCGAGTTCCGCACACTGTGCCGCACCTACTTCCGCGTCGAGCCGCTGATGGTCAATGCGTCCACTCCGACCGGGTTGCAGTACAAAGTCGACGCGCCTGCCGAACTCGGCGCCGACCGCATTGCGAATTCGCTGGCAGCCTTCCGGCGCTACGGCGGTCCGGTCATTGTGCTGGCGTTCGGCACTGCGACAACCTTCGATGTGATTACTGCCGCTGGTGAGTATATCGGCGGCGCGATTGCGCCCGGTATCGGCATTTCTGCCGACGCCCTCTTTCGCCTGGCGGCAAAACTCTATCAGGTCGAACTGGTGCGCCCGCCAAAGGTGATCGGCGCCAATACGATCCATCATATGCAATCCGGCGTCATTCTGGGGTATGCCGGGCTGGTCGAAGGTCTGGTGCGCCGGATGCAGGAGGAATTGGGAACGTCCTGCCCGGTGGTGGCGACGGGCGGGCTGGCGGAGTTGATCGCCGCTGAAACCGAAGCCATTACGACAGTCGAGCCGTATCTGACGTTGGAAGGATTGCGCCTGATTTACGAGATGAATCGACAATGAGTACAGATGTTCTTCCACCGCCCGACAAAAAAGCCGAGTACGTCGAGCGGATGTTCAGCCGGATTGCCCCCGGCTATGATACGATGAACGGCATTATGACCCTGGGGCTGGACCGGGGATGGCGCGCGGCGACGGTGGCGCTGG
>DAOTWI010000021.1:0-7975 GCA_034436075.1 Roseiflexus sp. | reverse complement strand
TTCGCACTGTCATTGAGGTGGCCCGCATCGAACGCGATTTCGGCGATCCTGCGCCGGTTATGTCTCATTTGCGCATCGCCGCCCGCCTGGCGCGTGATGCTGGCCTTCTGCCGCTCGCTGCAGCCGCCTCCGCTCTGTATACCCGTCTCGAGGAGAGTCGCCGTGTCCCCTGAACCAATCACTCGCCACGATGCGCCGGACGGCATTCGCATCTATCGTATGCCGTTGCGCGTCTTCCCTGGCATGTCGGCAAATGTCTATGTGGTTATTGCGGGCGATTATACTGCGCTCATCGATACTGGCAGCGGTCTGGGGGAGAGCGACGCCGATCTGCGCGCCGCTTTCGCCGCCCTGCGCTCCGACTGGAGCGAACGCCTGACATGGACCGATCTGCGCCGCATTATCATTACCCACGCGCATATCGACCACTACGGCGGGTTGACGGCGCTGCGCGCCCTGACCGATGCGCCAATCGCGGTGCATGAACTCGACCGGCGTGTGTTGACCCACCACGAGGAGCGGTTCATCCTGGCGCGTCGCGCCCTCGCTGCGTTCCTCCGGCGCGCGGGCGTGTCGCCAGCAAAACATGCGATGCTGATGCACTTGTATGGCTGGAGCAAAAACCTCTTCCGCTCGGTCGATGTCGCAACGACGTTTCGTGAGGGGGATGTGATTGACGATCTCTTCCGCGTCTATCACGCCCCCGGTCACTGTCCGGGACAGGTCTGTTTGCAGATTGGCGATATTCTGTTGAGCGCCGACCATGTGCTGCCGCAGACGTCGATCTTCCTGCCGCCGGAGAGCATCACCCTCTCAACCGGTCTTGACCATTATCTGAAAGCGTTGCGCGCGGTCGATGCGCTCGCGGGCATTCGCCTGACGCTCGGCGGTCACGGCGCCCCTATCGAGGATCTGCATGGCTGGATTGAGCGTATCATCGGCGCGCAGGAGCAGCGCCTCGATCAGGTGCGCGCCCTGTGCGGCGAACCGCGCACGATTGCGGAGTTGACGGCAGCGCTCTATCCTGGCGTCGCTGGTTATGATGAGCTGCTGGCGCTGCAAAAAGCCGGGGCGTATGTCGAGCACCTCGATATGCGCGGTGAACTGACGATCGCCAATCTTGCCGACCTCGATCTGGACGAAGGCGCCGCGCCACGCTACTGGCGGGGGTGAGGTTCGTTGAGCGTTGAATGTTGAAGGTGGGAAGGTGGAAGGTGGGAAGGTGGAAGGTGGAAGGTGGGAAGGTGGAAGGTGGGCGTTGCACGTTGAACGTGGGAAGGCGGAAGGTGACACTAACTTCTAACTCCTAACTTCTAACTCCTAACTCCTAACTTCTAACTCCTAACTCCTAACTCCTAACTCCTAACTCCTAACTCCTGATCCCCTCAGCGTAGCGTATAATCAACACGGAACATCGCGCAAAGGAGAAGTGCATGCTGGCGCCCGATACGCTCGTTCACGGTCGATACCGCATCATTCGCGCCATTGGCAAAGGAGGCATGGGCGCCGTCTATGAAGCGTTCGACCTGCGTTTGCAAAGCCCGGTTGCGCTCAAGCAGATGATCGTTGAGGGCGAGCAATTGAGTCGCGCGTTTGCGCGCGAAGCGCAGTTGCTGGCATCGCTGCGCCATCAGGCGTTGCCGCGCGTCATCGACCATTTTGTCGATGATCAGGGTCAGTTCCTGGTCATGGAGTTCATTCCCGGCGATGATCTCGCAACGCTGCTGCAACAGCGCGGTGCGCCGTTCCCGGTTGATCAGGTGTTGTCCTGGGCTGACACATTGCTGGACGCGCTCGGTTATCTCCATTCGCAACAACCGCCGGTCATTCACCGGGATATCAAGCCGCAGAATATGAAGTTGACGCCGCGCGGCGAGATTATTCTGCTTGATTTTGGTCTGGCAAAGGGCGCAGCAGCGGCGCAGACTTGCTCGATGACTGGCAGCGTGTTCGGGTATACGCCGCAGTACGCGCCGCTGGAACAGATCAAGGGGTCCGGCACTGAGCCGCGCAGCGATCTCTACTCGCTGGGAGCGACGCTCTACAACCTTATCACTGGCGCGCCGCCGCCTGACGCATTGACCCGCGCGGCTGCAACCATTACCCGTGAACCTGATCCGCTCGAACCGGCTCACCGTCTGAATCCGGCGGTTCCGGAAGATGTCAGCGCCGTTTTGAGCCAGGCGCTCGCCCTCGATCCGGCGGCGCGATTTGCGAATGCCGACGCCATGCGCCGTGCACTCCGCCATGCACGCGGACTGCCGGCGCCGCTGTCTGCGGTTGATCCAACCGTCGTCATTGGACGGCAAACCGTCTCAACCGGTGTCCGTCCTGCGGTGCAGTCGTCTATCGGGCAGGCGACGATGCCCGCTGGTGCGATCCGGGAGGATGCCCGACCATCCGCGCCGTCGTTTGCGCCTCTACCGGCTGCGCCGGCGCAACGGCGCGGTCTCGGGGTCTGTGGTGTGCTGGGCGTGATCGCGCTGGTGATCGCCATTGTCACAATCATTGGCGTCGTTGCTGTCGTCCGCCAGGTTGGGCAGGGCATCCAGCAGGGGATCGGTCAGGTGATGGAACAGGTCACCGCAGTGGCGCCGACAGTCATCGCTGCACAGCAGACGCTGGAAGCGGTTTCGACGCAGGCGGCGGCGGGTGTTGGCGAGCAGGCGACCGCGTTCGCACCGACGCTGGAAGCCTTGCAACAAACGGCTGTCGCTGCGGCGACGACCGTTGTTGAAGAAGCGCCGCTCCTGCCGGGTGAAGGACGTCCTGACGCCGCTGTTCCCTACCGGTTGAACGAGGTCATCAATGGTGAGGTGACAGCGCCCGACGTCCGGTTGGGGTACGACTTTACCATTGATGCGCCGCAACAGATCTTCATCGAAACCCGAAAGTACGCCCGCGGGATGGAGCAGGTCAAAGTCCTTCTGATCGGTCCCGCAGGCGGACGACTGCTCAGCGCCTGTCTGGGGTGCGGCAATCCCGGGCTTCAGTCGCTCCGTCGTCCCGGCAGATACACCCTGGTGATCAGTGGGACGCCGGGCGCAGGTACGGGCGCGTTTGAGATGCAGATCTACGATGTCCCGCCGCCGCGCGAGTTCACTATCGGCATCGATGCGGTGATTGCCGGTGATCAGCCGGCGCCCGGCGCAGGACGCATCGAAACACCCGGCGCCAGAAACGTCTACCTCTTCGAGGCGCAAGCCGGGCAGCGGATTGTCGTGACAGTGACGAGATACGACCGGGATGTGTCGCAGTTGACCCTCACGCTGCGCGCTCCTTCCGGCGCGGAGGTGTTCGCCAGATGCCTGGGGTGCGGCAATCCCGGCGAACAGACCCTTCCCGCAACCGGTGTCTACCGCCTGGTCGTCGGCAGCGATAAACACGAAGGCGTCGGCGCGTTTGAACTGCGGATCGCGCCAGCGCCGTAGAAAAACGCGATTACCAGTTGCTCTCTGTCAAAAAGTGTAGTAGAATATCAGCGATTTGCACTGTACGGGCGTCTGTCGTGAGCGGTACAATGCAGCATGACCCGCGTGCAGGAGCGCAAAACCAGCTTTCGTTCATTCCAATGTCCTGAGGAGGACCTGAATGGCTAGCAGAACCGAGGAGATGGTTCGGCATCTCAAGGCCTTGCAGATGAACACGCCCGACATTGAGGCGTCTGCTGTCGTGAGTGTAGATGGCCTGATCATGGCCTCGGCGCTGCCGGCTGATGTAGAAGAGGATCGCGTCTCCGCAATGAGCGCCGCCATGCTGTCGCTTGGGGAGCGGATTGCGAACGAACTGAAGCGCGGGCAGCTCGATCAGGTGTTCGTCCGTGGCGAAGAAGGATATGTTGTGCTGGTGTCGATTGGTGATGAAGCGGTGCTGACCGCGCTCGCCGCCAGCAAGGCGAAACTCGGCCTCGTCTTCCTCGAGATGAAGCGTACTGCAAATGAGTTGTTGAGCCTGGTGTAGATGCGCGTTCCCGCACAGGCATAATCGGCGAGGTCGGATCGGTGATCCCTCCTCGCCGCTTTTTTCTGTTGCACCATGCGAAAAACCATTACCGACATTCAACAGATGAAGGTGCGCGGCGAGCCGATTGCGATGCTGACCGCCTACGATGCGATCACTGCCGCGCTCTTCGATGCCGCCGGCGTTCCGATGTTGCTGGTCGGCGATTCGCTCGGCGATAATGTGCTTGGCTTTGGCTCGACCATCCCGGTGACCCTTGACGATATGGTGCGCCATGCGGCCGCCGTGGCGCGTGGCGCGCAGTCGGCGTTGATTGTCGCCGATATGCCTTTCCTGACGTATGCAACGGTGGAGATGGCAGTCACTGCGGCGCGCCGGTTGATGCAGGAAGGCGGCGCGCAGGCGGTCAAACTCGAAGGCGGGCAGACGATGACGCCAATCGTCCGTCGTCTGGTCGAGTGCGGCGTTCCAGTCATGGGACATCTCGGATACACGCCGCAGTCAGCGCACGTCTTCGGTAAAGTGCGGGTGCAGGGACGCTCTGCCGCTGCCGCCCGGCGCATGCTCGAAGATGCTCTGGCTCTTGAAGAGGCGGGCGCCTTTGCGCTGGTGCTCGAGTTGGTTCCGGCGCAGTTGGCTGCCGCGATCACCGAACGCCTGCGCATTCCGACGATCGGCATTGGCGCCGGTCCGCACTGCGACGGGCAGGTGCAGGTGTCCACCGATATGCTCGGATTGCGCGACGATTTCAAGCCGCGCCACGCGCGCCGCTTCGCCGAACTGGCGCCGATCATCCGCGCTGCCGTCGCTGCATATATCGCCGCCGTCACGGAACGCAGTTTCCCCGCCGATGAACAGAGCAGCCGGATGGATGAGGCGGCGCTGCGAGAAGCGCTCGATGGATTGTCATAAGTCGCTATGCGCGTGATTGCCACGATTGATGAGTTTCGCGCGGCGCGCGCCGCCCTGCCCGGCACGGTGGGTCTCGTGCCGACGATGGGGTATCTGCACGAGGGACATTTGTCGCTGGTGCGCCGCGCTCGCGCTGAGAACGATTATGTCGTCACGACGATCTTCGTCAATCCGACGCAGTTCGGTCCGTCGGAAGACCTGGCGCGCTACCCGCGCGACTTGCCGCGCGATCTGGCGCTTCTCGAAGCCGAGAAGGTCGATCTGGTCTTCGCGCCGGACGTTGCCGAAATGTATCCCCCCGGGTTCGGCACATTCGTCGATGCCGGTCCGATTGCCACGCCGCTGGAAGGGGCGGTGCGCCCCGGTCATTTCCGCGGCGTCGCAACGGTTGTGTGCAAATTGTTCAACATCACCACGCCGCATCGCGCCTATTTCGGGCAGAAAGACGCCCAGCAAACCCTCGTCATCCGCCGGATGACCCTCGACCTGAACCTCCCCGTTGAGATTGTCGTCTGCCCGATTGTGCGTGAGCCGGACGGTCTGGCGATGAGCAGCCGCAATGTCTACCTGAACCCCGAGGAGCGTCGTGCGGCGACGGTGCTGTTTCGCGCGTTGCAGGCGGTGCAGGAACGCTTCCACGCCGGTGAACGCAACGGCGATGCGCTGCGCGCAGCCATGCGCGCTGTCATCGACGCCGAACCGCTGGCGCGCCCCGATTATGTCAGCGTCGCCGATCTGGACGATCTCCACGAACTGGAGGCAGTGACGACGCGCGCGCTGGCGTCGCTCGCGGTGCGCATTGGAACGACGCGGCTGATCGATAATTGTCTTCTCGAGGCGAGAGGTGAGAGGTGAGAGGTGAGAGGTGAGAGGTGGCATTGCCCCTTCGTGCCTTTCGTGATCTTGGTGGATAGCAGGGACGCGAGGCGCGAGGGGAGAGGTGAGAGGCGCGAGGGTATGTGATCTTTGAGGTCTCCGCCGCTGATCGAGGTCTGCTACGGAACCTCGCTGGCGGAACGGTCCCTGTTCCTGGTCTGCGCGTATCTTGACCTCAAAGGTCTGGTGGAAGGCAAGGTGGAGGGTGGAATATCCTGACCCTTCCCTCATCTCAGGTTCTCGGCGCTACGGAGGTTATGTGAATGATTAACTTGACCGACTTGATCCGCACTATTCCCGATTTCCCGGTTCCTGGGATTCAGTTCAAAGATATCACTCCGCTGTTGCAGAACGGCGCAGCCTTCAAGCAGGTGATCGACACGCTGGCGGCGCGCTACGAAGGACGTGCGCTCGATGCCGTCGTTGGCATTGAGTCGCGCGGGTTTATCTTCAGTGCGCCGCTTGCCTACCGCCTCGGCATTGGGTTGACGCCGATCCGCAAGCCGGGGAAACTGCCATGGGAGACGTTTGCGATCGAATATGATCTGGAGTATGGCTCGAACAAACTTGAGATGCACCGCGATGCCCTGACGCCAGGCGCGCGCGTTGTCGTCATTGATGATGTGCTCGCTACTGGCGGAACGGTCGCCGCAGCATGCCAGTTGATCGAAACGGCAGGCGCGGTTGTCGAAGAAGTGGCGTGCCTGATCGAACTGACCTTTCTCAAAGGGCGTGAGCGCCTGGCAAACTATCCCTTCTTTTCGATGATTCAGTACTAACGCATGCCGATCATCCGGTTGATCCTGATTGCGACGGTGCTGACATCATGCGGCGCGACGCCAATCGCCGTGGCGCCGCCAGCGATCACTCCATCTGCCGCTCTCCTCTCCCCGCTTCCGACGGCTGTCTCCACGTCAACCGTCACTGCCTCGCCAACCCTGACCCCCTCGCCGCTTCCGACGGCTGTCCCCACGCCTACCCCAACCGTGACCCCGCTTCCGACTGCTACGCCAGCGCCTACCGCCACCCCAGCGCCGGTCCGCGCCGGTCCGCTTCAGTTTGGCATCGCGGCGCACCTGTTCTACACCTCGCGCCGGTTGCCGCTGCAACGCGCCAGAGAAGCCGGATTCGTCTGGATCCGTCAGCAGATCCACTGGAAAGACCTGGAAGGTCCACCGGGACGCTATGCGTGGGGTGAATTGCCTGCCGTCGTTGATGCCGTCAATGATGCCGGACTCCGCCTGCTCATCACGATTGTGCGCGCTCCCGCGTTCTACTCGCGCGGAACCTATGGCATGCCGAACGATCCGGCGCGCCTGGGAGATTTCGTCGATGCGCTGGTGCAGCGATTTCCTGGTAAGATCCACGCCATCGAAATCTGGAACGAACAAAACCTGGCGCACGAAAATGGCGGGCGCGTGACCATCGACGACGCCGGAAGGTATGTCGAATTGCTCTGCGCCGCCTATCCCCGTATCAAAACGGTCGATCCGTCGATCACCGTCCTGGCGGGCGCCCCTTCTTCAACCGGCATCACCGATGCGCGGATTGCCGTGGACGACATGGCGTACTACTCAGCCATGTACGCCTATCGCGCGGGCGTTATTCGCGAGTGTATGGACGCTCAGGCGGTGCATCCCGGCGGCGCGGCGAACCCGCCGGACACCCTCTGGCCCGTCAATCCGAGTGCTGCGCGCGGTTGGACCGACCACCCGACGTTCTATTTCCGCCACGTCGAGAATGTGCGCCGCCTGATGGTCGCTCATCGGTTGGGCGACGTCCCTATCTGGATCACCGAGTTCGGTTGGGCGACGCGCAACACAACGCCGGGGTTTGAGTTTGGCAATCAGGTGTCATTCGAGCAACAAGCGGAATACATCGTCGGCGCGATGCGGTTGACCGAAGAGCAGTATCCGTGGGTCGAGGCGATGTTTCTCTGGAACCTCAATTTCGCCATCCTGCGCGCGCGCAATGGCCAGCCGCTGCACGAACAGGCGTCGTTCGCCATTCTCAACGCCGACGGCAGCCCGCGCCCGGCGTTCATCGCCATTCAGCAGTATCTCAGTGAGGCGAGAGGCGAGAGGTGAGAGGCGAAAGGGCAAAAGGTGCAGGTGGGAAGGTGGAAGGTGGAAGGTGGAAGGTGAAAGGTGGGAAGGTGGAAGGTGAAAGGTGAGAGGTGAAAGGTGAAAGGTGAGAGGTGAGAGGCAGGGTTGCCCGTAGCGGCGTT
>DAOTWI010000020.1:0-4244 GCA_034436075.1 Roseiflexus sp. | reverse complement strand
GCCCACGGCGCACGAGCGGCAAGCGGTGCGCGGTGCGCGGTGCGCGGCGAGCGGTGAGAGGCAAGAGGTGAGGTTCCAGATGAGTGACGCCTCTTTTTCGTGACTTTCGCGCCTTTGCGCCTTTGTGAGAGTTGATCCGGCATGAGGGTGAGAAGTACAGCAACCCCTGACCCATAGGAGGCTCCATGCTCATCAATCGTCCGCGGCGATTACGCCGCACGCCTGAATTGCGTCGCATGGTGCGCGAAACCGTGCTGAGCGCCGATGATCTGATCGCGCCGCTCTTCGTTGCCGCCGGCAGCGGCGTTGTGCGCCCGATCCGCTCGATGCCGGGGCACGCGCAGCTTTCGGTCGATCAACTCGACCCTGAAATCAACGAAATCGCCGAACTCCAGATACCGGCGGTCCTCCTGTTCGGCATTCCCGCACACAAAGACCCGACCGGCAGCAGCGGGTGGGACCCGGAAGGACCCGTGCCGCAGGCGATCCGCGCGATCAAGCGACTTGCCCCACAGTTGACCGTTATCGCGGATGTGTGCGTGTGCGAGTATACCAGCCACGGGCACTGCGGCATTCTGGCGGAAACGCCCGGCAGCGGCGACGTGCTCAACGATCCGACGCTCGACATTCTGGCGCGGTGCGCCGTGGCGTATGCCGACGCTGGCGCCGACATCGTCGCTCCCAGCGCCATGATGGATGGGCAGGTCGCCGCCATTCGCGCCGCCCTCGATGCTGCGGGCCATACACAGATAGCGATCCTGTCGTATGCCGCCAAGTTTGCCTCCGCCTTCTACGGTCCGTTCCGGGAAGCCGCCGAATCCAAGCCAGCGTTCGGCGACCGGCGCGCCTACCAGATGGACCCGGCGAATGGGCGCGAGGCGTTGCGCGAAGTCGAACTCGATGTCGCCGAGGGCGCGGACATGATCATGGTCAAACCGGCAGGCGCCTATCTCGACATCATCAGCGCAGTGCGGCAGCGTTACCAGTTGCCGCTGGCGGCGTACCAGGTGAGCGGTGAGTTTGCCATGATCAAAGCGGCAGCGCACCTTGGCTGGCTTGACGAGCGCCGCGCCGCGCTCGAAAGCCTGATCGCCATTCGCCGCGCCGGCGCGGATATGATCATCACCTACTTCGCCAAAGACGCCGCGCGCTGGATTGGTTCGGAGTGAGACAAGAGGCAAGAGGCAAGAGGCGCGAGGCAAGAGGCGAGAAGGTTGCAGGTGCAAGGCAGTGTATCGCCAGGAGAGACGTTGCATCGCAACGTCTCCAATGGCAAGAGGCAGGAGCGACGTTGCATCGCAACGTCTCTGGCGCGAAAATGGCAGATGGAAGGAAGCCAGGAGAGACGTTGCATCGCAACGTCTCCAGCAACGGTGCATCGCAACGTCTCCAGCAACGGTGCATCGCAACGTCTCCAGCGACGGTGCATCGTAACGTCTCCAGCAACGGTGCATCGCAACGTCTCCAGCGACGGTGGCAGGTCGAAGGCAGGGCATCGTCTAACCCCTGCCCCCTATTGATTGCATGGTTACGCCTATGAACATACGTCTTTCAGAATCACTGTTCACCGAGGCGCGCTCGCTCTTCCCCGGCGGCGTCAACAGCCCGGTGCGCGCCTTTCGCGCGGTTGGCGGCGTGCCGCGTTTTATTGCGCGCGGCGAAGGCGCGTTCCTCGTCGATGTCGATGGCAACCGCTACATCGACTATGTCCTCTCGTGGGGTCCGCTGATTCTGGGGCACGCCCATCCCGATGTCGTTGCCGCTATCGCCGGACAGGCGGCGCGCGGGACGTCGTTTGGCGCGCCGACCGAACTCGAGAGCGAACTGGCGCGCCTGATCACGCAGGCGCTGCCGTCGGTCGAAATGGTGCGCTTCGTCTCGTCGGGAACCGAAGCAGCGATGAGCGCGCTGCGCCTGGCGCGCGCGGCAACGCGCCGCGACAAGGTCATTAAGTTCGCCGGGTGCTACCACGGGCACTTCGACGGCTTTCTGGTGCAGGCTGGCTCCGGCGTAGCGACGCTTGGGCTGCCGGATAGTCCAGGCGTTACGGCAGCAACGGCTGCTGGCACGCTGACCGCGCCCTACAACGACCTCAATGCGGTCGAGGCGCTGTTGAAGGCGAACCCGGACGAAGTGGCGGCAATCGCCGTCGAACCGGTCGCCGGGAACATGGGGTTGGTCGTGCCGCAACCCGGTTTTCTCGAAGGGTTGCGTCGTTTAGCCGATGAACACGGCGCACTGCTCATCTTCGATGAGGTCATGACCGGCTTCCGCGTCGCGTATGGCGGCGCCCAGGGAAAGTATGGCGTGACACCTGATCTCACCTGTCTCGGAAAGGTGATCGGCGGCGGGTTGCCTGCTGCCGCCTACGGCGGACGGCGCGAGTTGATGGAACTGATCGCGCCGGCTGGTCCGGTGTATCAGGCGGGCACCCTTTCCGGCAACCCGCTGGCAATGGCAGCTGGGATTGCGACCCTGCGCGCGATTGGCGCACCCGGCGTCTTCGAGCAATTGGAACAGGCGACGGCAACCCTCTGCGCCGGTTTCGCGCAGGCTGCCGCTGAGGCGGGC
The DNA here is from genome assembly GCA_034436075.1 of Roseiflexus sp. Classification (GTDB taxonomy): domain Bacteria; phylum Chloroflexota; class Chloroflexia; order Chloroflexales; family Roseiflexaceae; genus Roseiflexus. The sequence goes on along the minus strand of DAOTWI010000020.1, from coordinate 1,673 downwards.
ATTCCGCTATGCACGGCGTATGCTGGCAGTATGTGGGGCTTCTTCTTCACCGGCGATCCAGTGGTCGATTATGCATCGGCGAAGAAGTCCGACACACAGCGCTATGCGCAGTTCTTCCACGCCATGCTCGAACGGGGCGTCTACCTGGCGCCAGCGCAATTCGAGGCGGCGTTCGTGTCGCTTGCTCACGATGCAACGCTCATTCAGGAAACGATTGCCGCCGCCGCCGATGCGCTGCGATCAATCTGAACGTTCTCAGGTAAACCAGGTTTTATCTTGAAACCCGCACTGCTCTGTAGTACGATACAAGATAAGCGTACATGCGCGTCTGTTCAATCCTTTGTTCTACCCCTACAGACAGACCGCAGAAGTGCGCTCCGTGTTCGCAGAAAGGGAGTGCGGGTATGAAGCAGGTCTATCGGTTTGTGTCGGTTGTAGCGGTGGTCAGCATCATCTGGTTCGCCTCAGCGTCGTTTGGTCCGGTGCGCGCGAGTGCGCCGTCGAACGAAGACATGGGGCTTACGTCAGCCTATATGCTGACGGCGCAGATCGCGGACGCGGAGAGTGAACCGGTGCTGGCGCCGGTGACGCAGGCGGGGTGGGAGGCCTGGGAAGCGGTGCCTGGCGCCATACTGGCGACATCAGCGCCCGCAGTGACGACCTGGAGCCGGGATCGGCTGGAGGTCTTCGTGCGTGGCGACGGCGGCGTGCTGTTCTGGCAAACGTTCGCTGGCGGGCGCTGGTCGGGCTGGCGTAATATTGGCGCCGGTCTGGCATCAGCGCCATCGTGCGCCGCGTGGGGACAAAACCGCATGAGCTGCTTTGCGCTGCGCCAGGGGAGTAGCGCCGTCTGGCACATCTGGTGGAATGGCGAACGCTGGAGCGAATGGCAGAACCTGGGAGGCATCGCCACTTCCGCGCCTGCCGCCGTCTCGTGGGGTCCGCAGCGGGTAGGCGTTTTTGTGCGTGGCAGCGACAATAAGATGTACCAGGCATACTACGATGGGCAGCGCTGGATCAGCTGGATCAACCACGAGGGCATGCTCACCTCCACGCCAACCTGCACCTCGCCGGGCGATAACCAGGTGCAGTGCTTCGTGCGCGGCAGCAACAACAAACTCTACCGCCGCGTCTGGAACGGCGTCCAGTGGGCCATCTGGGAAGACCTGGGGGTCAGCGGAACGTCAGCGCCATCGGCGGCGTCGTGGGGACCGAACCGGATCAGTCTGTTCGTGCGGGGTGACAACGGTAACCTGCTGCACCGCTACTGGGATGGCTCGCGCTGGATCGGTTGGGAGGATCTGGGCGGCAACATCGCCTCATCGCCCGCCTGCGTCTCATGGGGCGCCAACAGCCTCGACTGCTTTGCACAGACGGTTGATCCGGTCTTCAACACCGATCAGGGACTGATCCGGCGCTTCTGGCGAGGATGAACGCTGTTTTCTTGCAGCGCTCGCAAGTGATGATCAGCGTGGATGGCGCCTGCCGAAGGGTCGAAGAGCAGGCAGGGGCGCGCTCCCTTCGGCAGGCTCAGGGAGCGCGCCACGGCGATGTCCTCAAAGAGACACCTGATCGTCATCAGGAGACCGACGCGAGTGCAGGCATGAATTGTCAGGAAACGACGCTCCGGCTGCCAGCGATTGAAATCGCTCCTGGCGGGCCTGCGGCCGACC
>DAOTWI010000019.1:0-3684 GCA_034436075.1 Roseiflexus sp. | reverse complement strand
CGGGTGCAGGCGGAGGAACATCGGTATCACCGCGCGCGGCGTAACGGTTGAAGTCAGCCTGCGCGTAGATTCCACCGACATATGCCAGCAGGATGGCGCCGATCAGCATCAGCATGTTACCGAGCGTCCAGTACAGTTTTTCGCGGACTGTGGCTGGCGCGCCGGTGCGTCGCGGTGCACGCCGGAATATCGACAGGCGCCGAATCTTCGGCAGCGTTTGCGGGCTGATGCGATTATTGCGGATGATGTGCTTCATGAATTTAGCGAAACGGTTGTCTCAGGGAGCAACCAGACGTTCAGCAATGTGGCTTTTTCCCGTGAGCACAGCCTGGAATAGAACACGGATGCACACGGATTGTGACGGATTCTTACGTATTGGGCGCTGCGCTGGCGGCGCCATCGCTTCTTTGTAGTATAACGCACCTGTCCGGGTTGTGGATCTCAATTCAGCATCGAACGATAGACGTGATGATACTGTTGGGCAATCGCCGCCTGGGTGAACTGCGCCAGCACGCGATCCCGTCCGCGCCGCCCAAGGTTGTCGCGCAGCGCCGGGTCTTCTGCCAGGCGCCGCAATGCCGCTGCGAGCGCGGCGATGTCGCCTTCGGGGTAGATGATCCCGGCGTCGCCAATGACGTCGGGAATGGCAGCCGATGAGGCGCCGACCACCGGAACCGCGCAGCTCATAGCTTCGACCAGGATGCGCCCAAACTGTTCCTTCCAGGTGCGCGTCGTGTGTGACGGCAGCACAAGCGCGTCGAGGCGGCGCAGTTCTTCGGGAACCCGGGTCGACGGAACGGCGGGGTGGAGTTCGACCCGTTCGCCAATGCCCAGCGCGGCAACCTGCGCTTCGATGACCGTGCGCAACGCGCCGTCGCCGATCAGCCGCAGGCGCACGGTCTCTGGCAGCCGCGCCACAGCTTCTACGAGGTCGAGCACTCCCTTTTCCGGCACCAGGCGTCCGATGTAACCGACGACCATCGTGGTCGTATCGCGGTCGCGTTGCGTTGGGGCGTAGAGGTCGGGATCGACGCCGAACTGCGGCAGGATGGTGAGCAGCCCCGCGTACCCGTGGCGGCGCATGATCGCTGCCGCTTCGGCGCTGCACGCGAAAGCGTGCGAAGCGCGGCGAAAGGCGTAGCGTTCGAAGAGGTTGAAGGGCGGCGGGTAGAAACGGTCGATATTGGCGTAGTTGTAGAAGCAGCAGCGCGCGCCATACCGCACCCCGGCGCGCAACGCCAGAAAGGTCGCCAGGTTGAACGACTCCTCGTCGGCGTGCAGAATATCGGGGCGCACCTGGCGCACCAGGCTGTTGAACGTCGGGTAGAAGTGGAGGTGATGGCGACCGTTGAACGCAATCGGGAGCGTGACCAGGCGGTAGCCGCGGGTAAAGCGCCGTTCGAGCGGAATGACGCCGACGCGCGGTTCACGCCAGGCAGGCGGCACGGCGACGATCAGTTCGACATCCGGCAGCGCCGCCAGTTCTTCACACTTCTTCTGGTAAGCGCCATTGACCAGCGCTTTGGAAAGCATCAGGATGCGCATTCGCCCTCACCCCCCGCCCCTCTCCCGCACTGCGGGAGAGGGGAGATACGCAGCGGGCTTAAGGAATTGCACAGATTTTCTGTTGGTCCCCGCCCTCAGTTTTGCAGCATGTGCATGTAGACTGCCAGCGTCTCACGCGCAAGACGTTCAGGACGGAAGCAGGTTGCGCGTTCCAGACCGCGGCGGGACAGATCGGCGCGCAGTGCGTCGTCTGCCAGCGTGCGCCAGAGCGCCGCAGTCCAGCCAGGAATATCGTCCGGCGGAACGCGCAGCGCCGCATCGCCTACGACCTCGGGCAGGCTGGTTGCGTCGGCGACGATGACCGGCGCGCCGCACGCCATGGCTTCCAGCGGCGGTAGCCCGAACCCTTCGTAGCGTGACGGGAAGGCGAACACCGTGGCGGCGGAATAAAGCAGCGGCGCGTCCTCGTAGGGCACGTCGATGCGTTTCACGAACGAATCTGCGCCAGCGGAGGCAATGATCGCGTCCAGGTCGGGAAACATGCGCGGGTCATTGCCGGACACGCGTCCGGCGATCACCAGGGCGGCGGGTGGTCCTCCGGCGTGCCGCATCCGCGCAAATGCCTGCACGAGCGTGGTCAGGTTCTTGCGCGCGTCCAGCCCGCCGATATAATAGACGAACGGCGGCGTCACGCCGTAGCGCGCTGCAACTTCTCGTTCGGCGCACGCGCGGTCGCAGGGACGGAACTGCGCGCCAGCCGCGAGCGGGGTCACTGTCACGCGCGCCGCGCGGCAGCCCAGGTGACGAACGATATCACTGGCGCTGTGGTGCGAAATGGCGATGATCTGCGTCGCGTGCCGCGCGGCGCGCGCCACCATACGCATATAGAGGCGCACTGTCGCACTGCCGCGGTACTCTGGCAAAATGAGCGGGATGATGTCGAGAATGGTGACGACCGCTGGCAGCAGCGGAACGAGCGGCGGCGCAAAATAGGGAACGTGGAGCAGATCGGCGTGCAGGCGCGCCGCCGCGAGCGGAACAGCGACCTGCTCGAACCAGACCTTCGCCAGGTTCTCGCTGCGCCCGTCGAACGGCGTGCGCACCCATACCGCCTGAACCTCATGTGGAAGCGGTTCCGCCTCCGCGCGATACGCCGGCAACAGCAATGTCAGCCGAACACTTCGCGCAACAGCGGGCAAGGCATGCACGAGCATGCGCAGATACTGCCCGCTGCCGACCGTTGGTTGGGACCAGAACATGCCATTAATGGCGAGGTGCATCATAACCATCGGATGATGTGCGCTGGCGCGACCAGCACACATCATACCATGCGATGCATCCGGTTTGCAGGCGGACCTGCTGGATCAGTCCGAACGGCGAGTGAGCAGCGTGATGAAAGCAGTATCATAGCAGGAACCGCGAATCTGGTATACTGCCGTGTATACGTGTCGATGTCGCCTTGAGGATACCGCTATGCTGAACATCCAGGAAATCATGGCAATCATTCCGCACCGTTACCCCTTTCTGTTAATCGACCGCATTCTTGAACTCGAGCCGGGGCAGCGGGCGGTTGGCGAAAAACTGGTGACGATCAACGAGCCATTCTTTCAGGGGCACTTCCCCGACCATCCGATCATGCCGGGGGTGCTGATCGTCGAGGCGCTGGCGCAGACCGGCGCGGTGGCGGCGTTGAGTCTGCCGGAGCACCGGGGGAAGATCGCGTTCTTTGCCGGGATCGACGGGGTGCGCTTCCGCAGATCGGTCTACCCGGGCGACACTCTGCGGCTGGAGGTGCGGTTCGACAAAATGCGGCGCGGCATTGGCAAGGGGACGGGAGTTGCGACCGTGAATGGGCAGGCGGTGTGTGAGGGGGAGTTGATGTTTGCGTTGAACATTGAGCGTTGAACGTTGCACGTGGGAAGGTGACAGGTTGCAGGTGCGAAGGTTGCAGATGCGAAGGTTGCAGGTAACCCCTAACCCTTAACCCCTGCCCAGAGTTGAAACCCCTCGCCTGCGTATGTTAAGATAGATCATGAACGAAATGCCGGAGTGGCGGAATGGCAGACGCTTCGGTCTTAAAAACCGATGGGGGCAACCCCGTACGGGTTCGAGTCCCGTCTCCGGCACCAGCATTGGGATGCGGAAAAACGCCCCGCCGATGATCTCCAAAGGTCGTCG
>DAOTWI010000018.1:0-1579 GCA_034436075.1 Roseiflexus sp. | reverse complement strand
GATGTGCCGCATTCCTCGCAGAACATCTGACCAGGAAGCACCTGCGCACCGCAGTTCGGGCAGGTCTGAGAAGCGGCGACAGGCGGGGCGACCGAGACGGATGGAACCGGACCGCTGGGTTCGAGGCGTGCGCCGCATTGCTCACAGAAACGGTTGACCGGATCGTTCGGAGCGCCGCACGTTGGACACGTTATCATTCCCAATCCTCCGCATGCTTCAAGAGGCTATTCCTCCAGTTTTTGCGTCAGGCGCCGGGTGGCGTAGCGCAGTTCTTTCTGGCGTTCGGCGCTCATCGCCTGGCCCTGATCGAGTTGCTCCGCCTGCTCGGAGACTTTTTGCGCCAGTTCGAGTTCTCCCAGATCGAGCAGGCGCGTTGCCGCTGCGCGCAGTTTCTGGGTGGCGCCCGGCACATTGCCCGCCTCCGCTTCAGCGAGTGCGCGCGTCTGCAATTTGAATGCCGTCACTTTCTCGACCAGGTTCATCACGCGCGGGTCGTATGCCGCCTGGGCCGGGTCGGCGACGAATTCGAGCAGAATGTCCTGCTTGATCACCTGCTCCGATCCGCCGACTGGCGTGTAGTGAAGTTCAGCCTGAGCGACTCGAAAACTCCCCGCGTCGCGCGCTGGAACCATCATGTCGATGACAACGCTCGACGGCGCATCGATCTCGATGGCGCCCAGGCGCACTGCAATCTCGCTGTCGCCAATCGGTTGGTAGCCAAGGTTGGCGATCATCGGACTGGCGCGGTACACTGCGCGCGGCGTCGCTCCGCGCACCAACCGCAGCAACAGGCGCGCGTCCTGCGCTATGGTGCCCTGCGCCGTGCGCACTGCGTGCTGGAAGAACGTTGTGATCTGCGCCGGATCGGCGATGTAATCGGACAGCCCGCCGGTTGCGTCGGCGATGTCGTCAAGCAACTTCTCGTTCCATTCTGCGCCGAGACCGAGCGCCGTAACGCGCACATGATCGCGGGCAAGCTCCTGCGCCAGCGCGCGGCAGCGATCCTCATCACCCCACGTCTGCCCGTCGGTCAACAGCAGCATCGCGCCAACCCGTCCAGGGTCATGGTTCTTGCGCAGTTCCACAATGCCTGCCGCCATCCCGCCCGACATAGCGGTGCCGCCAGCCTCTTCGATGGCGTCGACTTGCGCCTTGAGCGCATCACGGTCGGTGGCGAACGTCGCGGGCACGAGCGTCTGCACCGTGTCGTCAAAGAGCACAATCGCGACAATATCCTGCGGCGTCAGCGTGTCGATGACCCGCTTCGTCGCCTCCTTCAGCGCCGCGAGTTTCGCGCCCTGCATCGACCCGGAGCGGTCGAGCACCAGGCAGAAATTGAGCGGCGCTTTGCCGGCGACAGCCGACGCCTGCGCTTCGACGAGCAGATACGCCACCTGCGGTGATGCGCTGGCAACCAGCGGCGCGCGCCCCCACGTGCACGTCAGCGTGACCCCTGTATCCATAACGCCTCTCCTTAGCGCATACGTAACCGTACATTTAGACGCCGCATGCCAGTGGAACGTTGCGCTTCGTCGTCTTTTCAACCATCCTAACTGCCTGATCCTCCCACCAGCACGGC
>DAOTWI010000017.1:0-9786 GCA_034436075.1 Roseiflexus sp. | reverse complement strand
GGCGCCGTCGTGCTGGTGGACGGCGCGCAGAGTGTGCCGCACATGCCGGTAGACGTGCAGGAGCTCGATATTGACTTCCTGGCGTTCAGCGGGCATAAAATGTGCGCTCCGACCGGCATCGGCGTGCTGTGGGGACGGCGCGCGATCCTGGAGCAGATGCCGCCGTTCCTCGGCGGCGGTTCGATGATCAAGGTGGTAGGGTTGCACGAATCGACCTACGCCGATATTCCGGCGCGCTTCGAGGCGGGTACGCCAGCGATTGCCGAGGCGATTGCGCTCGGCGAGGCGGTCGATTTCCTGCAAGAGATCGGGATGGACCGAATCTATGCCCACGAGCGCGAGTTGCTAGGGTATGCGCTCGAACGCCTGAGCGAAGTCGAAGGGCTGCGGGTGTATGGTCCAACGACCACCGAGATGCGCGGCGGCGCGGTGAGCTTCACGCTCGACGGCGCGCATCCGCACGATGTCGCAGCGGTGCTCGACGGCGAGGGGATTGCGGTGCGCGCCGGGCATCACTGCGCGCAACCGCTGCACGCGCACTACGATATTCCCGCCACCACGCGCGCATCGTTCTACCTGTACAACATTCCAGAAGAGATTGATCGACTGGTTGCCGCGCTGCACAAGGTGCGCACGCTGTTCGGGTGATTGGGATGGACGACCTGTACCGCGAACTTATTCTCGAACACTACAAACACCCGCGGCGTCGCGGCCGGCTCGACCATCCCGACGTCAGCGCCGAGGAGCACAATCCGCTGTGCGGCGACCGGGTGCGGATCGATCTGCGGATCGAAAATGGCGTCATCACCGATGCACGCTTCGATGGGCGCGGCTGTGCGATCAGCCAGGCGTCCGCCTCGATGCTAACCGATGAAATCGTCGGGATGCCGGTCGAACAGGCGAAACAGTTCAGCAAGGATCAGATGCTGGCGCTGATCGGCATTCCGTTGAGCCATAATCCGGTGCGCATCAAATGCGCGCTGCTTCCGCTCAAAACACTGAAGGCAGGGTTGTATGGCGTGGGTCATGCGCCCGATGACGATGAGTTGTAACTATCTTTTGGGAGAGGAGTGCAACCAATGGCTGTTACCGCAACAAATCTGGATTTCGATTACTCGAAGTACGCGTTCCGCAACGAAGAGCGATATATTTTCAAGTCCGAAAAGGGCTTGAACGAAAAGGTCGTGCGTGAACTGTCGGGCATGAAGGGCGAGCCGGAGTGGATGCTCAAGCGCCGGTTGCAGGCGCTCGACATCTTCCGCAAGAAGCCGACGCCGCTGACCGGCATGTGGGCGAACCCGGAACTGGCGGAACTGAACTACGACGAGATCCACTACTTCGTGCGCGCTGGCGAACGCCCACAGACCGACTGGGACGCGGTGCCGGCGGAGATCAAGCAGACCTTCGAGCGGCTGGGCATTCCCGAAGCGGAGCGCAAGTTCCTGGCTGGCGTCGGCGCGCAGTATGAGTCCGAGGTCGTTTACCACTCGCTGCGCGAGGAGTGGGCAAAGCAAGGGGTTGTCTTTCTCGACACCGACACCGGTCTGAAAGAGTACCCGGAGATTTTCAAGAAGTACTTCGGCACCGTGGTTCCGTCGGCGGACAACAAGTACGCCGCACTGAACACGGCGGTCTGGTCGGGCGGGTCGTTCGTGTATGTGCCGAAGGGGGTGCACGTCGATATTCCGCTCCAGGCGTACTTCCGCATCAACGCGGAGAACATGGGGCAGTTCGAGCGCACCCTGATCATTGTCGAGGAAGGCGCATCGGTGCACTACATCGAGGGGTGCACCGCGCCGATCTACAGCACCAACTCGCTGCACTCGGCAGTCGTCGAGATCATCGTGATGAAGGGCGGCAAGTGCCGCTACACGACCATCCAGAACTGGGCGAACAATATCTTCAACCTGGTGACCAAGCGCGCTATCGCCTACGAAGAGGCGAGCATGGAGTGGGTCGATGGCAATATCGGCTCGCGCCTGACGATGAAGTACCCGTCGGTGTACCTGATGGGGCGCGGCGCGCGCGGCGAGGTGCTCTCGGTGGCATACGCCGGCAAGGGGCAGCACCAGGACGCAGGCGCCAAGATGGTGCACATTGCGCCGGATACGACCAGCCGCATTACGAACAAGTCGGTCTCGAAGAACGGCGGCAAGACGACCTACCGCGGTCTGGCGAAGGTGGCGCCGGGCGCGACCGGCGCGAAGATCAACGTGAACTGCGACGCGCTCATCCTCGATGAGAAGTCGGCATCCGACACGATCCCGTACATCGAGATCGAGGAAGACCGCTGCACCCTGGCGCACGAGGCGACCGTCGGGCGCATTGGCGAGGAGCAGTTGTTCTACCTGATGAGCCGCGGCATCGGCGAGGCGGATGCGCTGTCGATGATTGTGCTCGGCTTCATGGAGCCGTTCACGCGCGAACTGCCGATGGAGTACGCTGTCGAACTCAATCGCCTCATCCAACTCGAAATGGAGGGGTCGGTCGGATAAGCGGTTGCAGGTTTCAGGTGCGAAGGTTGAAGGCGAGAAGGTTGAAAGTGGCAAAGCGGAGACGTTGCAGTGCAACGTCTCCACTTATTACTGCAACGTCTCCACTTATTACTGCAACGTCTCCACTTATTAAGGTCGCCATTGTCGCGGCGCCCTGGGGGGCGCCCCCCTGTGGGCGCCAGCATTCCAAATACCGCAACGCCTGCGCGGTGATCTGGATCGAGAGTGCTCCGTCTGGCGATTCGTCCTGTCACCCCCCCTGAAATAACCAGCGCGAAGCCGTTCAGTCGCCGGTCGCGCTCCGGATGTCGCGCAAGATCGCATCGACCTGCTCTGGCGATTGCCCGTGCTGCGCCAGTACTTGTGCGGTGAGATCCAACACTTTATCTGCAAACCGCTGCGCAACATCGTGCCGTAATCCCTGCCCGATATAGAGTTTCAGCAACGCTTCAACCGACATATCACGACGTGTAGCAACTTCTTGCACCATTTCAAAGGTATCAGTCGGCAGGTTCAGCGTCACCGCAGTTGTTGGGCGAGGACGAAGATGGATCTCTGTTGGGAACTCAGGCTGACTCATAGAGTTTCCTTTCTGCGCGCGTCGCCAGTCGTGCAGAGATAATCCGCGTTCGCTCGCGCCGCTCGGCATAGATGACGAGCAACAAGCGCTGCGCAACCGAGTAGCCCAGGATAAAATCGCGCTGCTCGTTGGCGCCGGCTGGAGTAGCATCCCCGTATTGATAGAATGGGTCGAAGAAGACTTCAGCGGCTTCCTCAAAGGTCACACCGTGATTGATGACATTGAGTCGCGCCTTCTGGTCATCCCGCTCAAACTCCACACCCTGGAGCCGATACACAACATCCATGCAATAGCCCGCTGACTCGATCCGCGTCAGGTGTATGATACCATAAGTGGACTCAGAACGAGAACCGGCAAGAATGAAACCACATCTATCTGTCCTTTTTCCCCGGCTCCGCGACTCCGCTACGCGCGGCGGCGCCCCAAACCCCAAAATCATCGCCCAACGGTGATGCGGCGTGGTACAATAGTACGGACTGTACTACCGGTCATCGCTCGTTGGAGGTGCTGCACCGATGCAACCGATAGCCCTAACCCCCGAACTTGTCGCCCGCGCGGGCAAGCATATTGCAGCAGCGCTGCGTCGCAACCCCGGAATTGATGCAGCGGCGCTCTGTGCATTGAACGGTCAGGTGCTGTGGGCAAGCGATCCGGCGTTCGAACGCGCTGCGCCGTCGATCGCCCGGATTGGCATCATGTCGCTCAAACTGTGGGTCAAAGTGCGTTCGGGCAAGCTGGACCGGATCGGTCTGGTGACGGGGCAGGGCACGGTAGACATCATTTTCGTTCCTCCCATCGGATCGGTGCTGGTCGCCAGCGGGCGCGACGCGGGAACCGGCTGGCTGGAGAATGAGCCACTGGCGCTGCTCGAAGCCCTCGGTCTGCCGGTGCGCTCTCCGCTGATCTCGCCAAATGGACGCCCATAATCTCCGGATCAGGTTCGTTTTCATGCAGCGCGCAGCGCCTCCTATGCCGTCAGCGCGCTTTGTTGTTGCCTGAAAGGTTGATGATCATGGCGGATTTCGTCAGACTCGCAACCATCCACGATCTGCCCGACGGCGGGATGCGCGCGGTCGAGTACAATGGACGGCGCATCGCCCTGTTTCGCGCCGGTGAGACCGTCTATGCCACCGACGATATCTGTTCGCACGACTATGCGGAACTGAGCGAGGGATTCTTCGACCCCGACGATTGCATCGTCGAGTGCCCGCTGCATGGCTCGCGCTTCGATGTGCGCACCGGACGCGCGCTGACCCTCCCGGCGTTCGCGCCAATCGAGGTCTTCGAGGTGCAACGCCAGGGAGACGATCTGCTTGTGCTCGTCCCGTGAACGTTGCTTGACTCTTGCCCTCCCTGGACGTACAATATAGTTGAATAAATTGAGCGGTCTACTTCAGAATAATACAGGGGAGGTCCTGATGAGTGGCTACGCTCACCCTGAAGCGCTGGTCGACACTGCCTGGGTCGCCGATCACCTGAACGACCCAAAGGTGCGGATTGTCGAGTGTGATGAAGACATTTTGCTCTACGATCAGGGACACATTCCTGGCGCGGTCAAGATCGATTGGGTCGGCGAACTCAACGACCCGATCATCCGTGATTACCTGGATCGTGAACGCTTCGAGCAGTTGATGGTCTCGAAGGGGATCAGCAACGATACGACGGTCGTTTTCTACGGCGACAAGCATAACTGGTGGGCCACCTACGCGCTGTGGGTGTTCAAACTATTCGGTCACCCCGACGCGCGGATTATGAACGGCGGGCGCGCCAAATGGATCGCTGAGGGGCGAGCGCTGACGCGCGAGGTTCCATCCTATCCGCCAGGCGAGTACCGCGCGCCTGAGCGCAACGACGCCGCCATTCGCGCGTTCCGCGACCAGGTGCTGGCGCATATCCGCCAACCCGGTACGGCGTTGGTCGATGTGCGCAGCCCGCAGGAATATACCGGCGAACGCCTGCACATGCCGGAGTACCCGCAGGAAGGCGCGCTGCGCGGCGGACATATCCCCACCGCGGTCAGCATTCCGTGGGCAAGCGCCGTGCGGGAGGATAGCACCTTCAAAAGCGCCGACGAACTGCGCGACCTGTACGCCAGTAAGGGCATCACGCCGGATAAGGACGTGATTGCCTATTGCCGCATCGGCGAGCGATCCAGCCATACCTGGTTCGTGCTGACATACCTGCTTGGCTATCCGAAGGTGCGCAACTACGACGGTAGCTGGACTGAGTGGGGCAATGGGGTCGGTCTGCCAATTGAGAAGTAATCAGCATGGCTGCATCTGACATCCCACCCGGTCTGCCGCCGCGCCTCCGCGCAATTGTCGAGGAGTTCCGCGCGGCGGACCGGGCGGAAAAACTGGAGTTGCTGCTCGAATACTCCGACCGCCTGCCGCCGCTGCCGGAGGAGTGGCGCAGCAATCGCGCCGCTATGGAACAGGTGCATGAGTGCGCCACGCCGGTCTTTGCGGCGGCGGAGTCGCACGATGGGCGCCTGACGTTCCATATCGACGTGCCTGAAGAGTCGCCGACGGTGCGCGGGTATGCGGCGCTGCTGCGCGAAGGATTGGAGGGCGCCGCGCCGGAGGCGGTGCTCGCCATTCCCGGCGATTTCTTCTATGCGATGGGGTTGCAGCAGGTGCTGTCGCCGCAACGGCTGAACGGCATTAGTTATCTGCTCGCATATCTGAAGCGGCTCGCCACGCGCGAACTGGCAAAACAGAGTCCATGAAGGATCGCACCGCACTCATCGCACGTTTGCTGGATCACTATGAACGACCTCGCAATCGCGGTTCGTTGCCGGATGCTGTTGTCACATATACCGGCGGCGCTGCTGAGTGCGGCGATACCGTCACATTCTATCTGAACGTCGCCCAACCTGATCGGATTGCAGCGTTGTCGTTTGAAGGACATGGATGCACCATCTCGCAAGCGGCGGCGTCCATCCTGAGCGAACATGTCACCGGCGCAACGTTCGCAGCGGTTGAGGCGATGACCGCCGAGGAGATGCTTGATCTCCTCGGTCGTGAAGTCGTTGCAACGCGGCCACAATGCGCAACCCTGGCGCTGCGGACGTTGCAAGCGGCGATTGCGACATATCGGATGGGAAACGTATCGTGATCTCTAGGACGCTTGAAGCACACATCGACCGTCGCAGCACGCTGGTCGATCTGGTCGGGAACACGCCGCTCCTGCGTCTGACCCGGATCGACCCGGATCTGCCGCCTGATGTTGCGGTGTACGCCAAGGCGGAGTGGTACAACCCTGGCGGTTCGGTCAAGGATCGCCCGGCGTTGTGGATGATCCGCGACGGTGAACGGCGCGGTTTGCTGCGTCCTGGCATGCGCATCGCCGACGCTACCAGCGGCAATACCGGCATCGCCTACGCCACGCTCGGCGCGGCGCTCGGCTACCAGGTGACGCTGGCGCTGCCCGCCAATGCCAGCCCGGAGCGGCTGCGCATTCTCCGCTCCCTCGGCGCCGAACTTGTGCTCACCGAACCGCTCGAAGGCATGGACGCGGCGATCCGCAGGATTCGCGCGCTGGTGCAGGAGCATCCGGAACGCTATTTTTACCCCGATCAGTACAACAACCCCGCCAACCCGCGCGCGCACGAGGAGAGCACCGCTCCCGAAATCTGGGCGCAGACCGGCGGGCAGGTGACGCACTTTGTGGCGGCGCTGGGAACCAGTGGCACATTCATGGGCGTTGGGCGCTTCCTGCGCGCGCAGAACCCGGATGTGCGCCTGTTCGCCGTCCAACCCGACGGACCGTACCACGCGCTCGAAGGAGTCAAGCACATGGCGACGACGGCGCTGGTTCCGGGCATCTATGATCCGGCGCTCGCCGATGCGATCCTTGAGGTGCGCAGCGAAGACGCCTTTGCAATGGCGCGGCATCTGGCGCGCACCGAAGGGTTGATGGTCGGCGTCTCCGCCGCCGCCAATGTCGTCGCGGCGCTGCGCGTCGCCCGCGAACTGCGCCGGGGAGTCGTGGTGACCATCCTGTGCGACGGCGCCGCCAAGTATCTCAGTGATCGCTTCTGGGACGATGGCGATGGTCGGGATGGGGAGGGGATCTGAGAGTTGAAGGTTGAAGGTTGAAGGTTAAACGTGCGAAGATACGAAGGTTGAAGGTTGAAGGTTGAAGGTTGAACGTGCGAAGATACGAAGGTTGAACGTGCGAAGATACGAAGGTTGAAGGTTGAAGGCGCCCGACCCTTGAGGTCTTTGCCGCTGATCGACTTCTGCGGCGGAACCTCACCGATGGGACATTCCTTGTTTCCTGGTGGCGCCTGTCCTGACCTCAAGGGTCTTGGACGGACGAGGTTCTACGTGACAGGAAAATACCCGAACGATGATCATTCTTTCCGACCACATTCGTCATGTCATCGCGCGGCATGCCGAAGAGACCTATCCCAACGAGTGCGTCGGGTTGCTCCTGGGACGGATTGACGGAGCGCGCACAGAGGTAGAGGAGGTTTTCCCCGCACCCAACCGCTGGACGGCGGAGGCGGGGTTGACGCCAGCGGATGCCGATCATTCGCTGCGCGACCGCTTCTACCTCGACCCGCGCGACTACCTGCGCGCCGAACGTGCAGCGCGTGAGCGTAACCTTGATGTGGTCGGGTGCTACCATTCGCATCCCGACCATCCGGCAATCCCGTCGCCGCGCGACCTGACCGGCGCGCAGGGGATTGGCGGCGGTTCGCGGTTCGCGTTCCTCATCCAGAGTGTGCGCGAGGGACGCGCCGCCGAATTGACCGCCTGGACGCTGGACAACGACGGCGCGCGTTTCGTGGCAGAATCAATGGTCAGGGGTGCAGGTGAGACAAGGCGCGAGGCGTGAGACAAGGGGTGATCAGGTTGAAGGTTGAAGGTTGAAGGTTAGCAGGTGGGAAGGTGGAGCAAGGCACGAGACGAGGGGCAAGAGTGAGAGGCGAGAGGTGGCACAGGCGGAAAGGGTGCAGGTGGAAGGTGCGAAGGTGAAGGGTCGAAGGCGCAAACGGTGAATCTCCACTGCCCACTCCCTGCTCCCGACTCCCGAATCCCTGACCTGTTCCTGGTTCTCAGTTCTCAGTTCTCAGTTCTCAGTTCTCAGTTCTCAGTTCTCAGTTCTCAGTTCTCAGTTCTCGGTTCTATGTTCACCTCCTACGACATCGACATCGCCTACGACGAAATGTTTACTGCCGACGGGCAACCACGCCCGCAGTACCTGCCGCTGTACGAGCGCCTGACGAGCCTGTCGGCTGAAGAGTTGCACCGGCGTCAACGCGCCGCCGATGCGGCATTTCTGAATCAGGGCATCACCTTTGCGGTCTATGGTCACGGGGATGGCACAGAGAAGATCTTCCCCTACGATCTCATTCCACGGATCATCACCGCAGCCGAATGGTCAGTCATCGAGCGCGGTCTGACGCAGCGCATTGTGGCGCTCAACATGTTCCTGCGCGATGTCTACCACGAAGGGCGCATCCTTTCCGATGGCGTCGTCCCGCGCGAACTGGTCTACAGCTGCCGCCATTATCGCCGCGAAATGCGCGGCGTCCACGTGCCGCGCGATGTCTATATCGCCATTGTCGGAACCGATCTCGTGCGTGATGCCGACGGGCGATTTCTGGTGCTGGAAGACAACCTGCGCGTGCCGAGCGGCGTGTCGTATATGCTCGTGAACCGCCAGGTGATGAAACGCACCTTCCCGACGCTGTTCGACCGCTACAACGTTCGCCCGACCGATCACTACGGTCAGGCATTGCTGGAAACGCTGCGCGCGCTCGATCCGTTGCAACGACCCGATCCGACGATTGTGCTGCTCACGCCTGGCGTCTACAATTCGGCATATTTCGAGCATACCTTTCTGGCGCGCCAGATGGGGGTGCAACTGGTGGAAGGGCGCGATCTGCTTGTCCACGACAACCAGGTCTATATGCGCACCACAGCCGGTTTGCAGCGCGTCGATGTGATCTATCGCCGGATCGATGACGATTTTGTCGATCCGCTTGCGTTTCGTCCCGACTCGTCGTTAGGGGTGGCGGGGTTGTTCAACGCCTATCGGGCGGGAAATGTCGGGCTGGCAAATGCCATTGGCACCGGCGTCGCCGATGACAAGGCGATCTATGCGTTTGTGCCGCGCATTATTCGCTATTATCTCGGCGAAGATCCCATTCTGCCGAATGTTGAAACCTATCTGGCATACGATGAAACCGACCGGCGGCATATTCTCGATAATCTGGACAAACTGGTTGTCAAGGCGGTTGGCGAGTCCGGCGGGTACGGCATGCTGATCGGTCCGCACAGCACCCGCGAGCAGCGTGAGGAGTTCCGCCAGCGCATTCTTGCTGAGCCGCGCAACTATATTGCACAACCAACGGTCATGATCTCGCGTGCCGCCTGTTTTGTCGATGGAAGAGTAGAACCGCGCCATGTCGATCTGCGCCCCTACATTCTGTATGGCGAAGGGATCGTCATTGTGCCCGGCGGTCTGACGCGCGTGGCGCTCCGGCGCGGATCACTGGTGGTCAATTCGTCGCAGGGCGGCGGAAGCAAAGATACCTGGGTGCTCAATGACTAAAACGCCAATGCTCAGCCGCGTGGCCGACAGCCTCTTCTGGATGGCGCGGTATCTGGAACGCGCCGAGCATACGGCGCGCCTGCTCGACGTTCACCTGCATAGCGCGCTCGACCTGACGCCAGCCGCCGCCGGGCGGCGCTGGCG
>DAOTWI010000016.1:0-5782 GCA_034436075.1 Roseiflexus sp. | reverse complement strand
CAGTCGCCAGCCGAGGCGCAGCGCAGCAGAGACGCGCTTGCTTGCCGTCTGACAATTCATGCCTGGACCCCCGCGATGACTGTCACCGCCGCCTGCACCGCGCCCGCTTGAGTTCTGGGACATCGGTGCTATGATCTGTGCGTTATGACGCACGGCACGAACCATCGATCCAGAACCATTCTCGCTCGCCTGTGGGCTGCGTGTGATGCGCTTGCCGACGGTCTCGACGCGCTGCCTGACGCCGAACGGCGTCCCGCGGCTGCGCTTACGCTGGCGCGGCTGATGTTTCTCTCGTTCCTCCATGTGCGCGGCTGGCTCGATCTGGACGGTCTCTCACAATCTCTGGCGCGTGACGGAGGATCGGGCGATGCCCTCCGCAAGCATCTGCCGCACGGCGTCGTTGCGGCGCATGCTCTTCCCTGCCCCAACAACGCAGCCCTGCGCCGGGCGCTGGCATTGCTCCAGGATGCCGCCTGGAGTCTCGACGACAACGCACCTGGTTGTCTGACTCCAGCCGCAATGGGGATTATCTTTGAACGGTATGTCGAGCGGAAACGTGGCGGCATCTACTACACCGACGACGATGTCACCACGTATATTGCGAGCCGCACGATTTTCCCGCGCCTGATCGATGCGCTGGCGCCAGAAGCCACACATCTCGTGACCGATCTCATCAGACGTGACCCGCTGCGCTATATTCCTGCCGCGCTCCGCCATGGCGCCGATCAGGAACTGCCAGCCCCGATTGCAACTGGCATCTCCGATGTTCCTCAACGCCACTTGTGGGATGCTGCCGCTTCTGCCGTCTGTGCGCTGCCCGGCGAAACCTGGCGCGATGTGATCGCCCGCCGCCGCCGAGTGGAGGAAACGCTCGCTGCGCTGCGTGCGGACATCGTCGATCCGGCGGACCTGGTAACCCACAATCTCGACCTGGTGCGCATGATGCGCGACCTCTGCACAGTCTGGTCCCCTTTGCGACTGGATGCCCTTGACGCCGCGCTGACGCGACTAACTGTGCTCGACCCGACCTGTGGCTCAGGCGCGTTTCTCTGCGTCGCGTTCGACCTGCTGGCAGATCTGGCGTCTATCGTCACCCAACGCCGCGCGTCTGACGAAGACGGCGCCGCTGCTCCTGCCAGGCGCCTGCGTACAATCATCGAACACAATCTGTATGGCGTCGATGTCATGCCGGAGGCTGTGGAGATCTGCCGGATGCGGCTCTGGCTGCGCCTCGCTGCGCGTGTCGATCATCAGGATCACCTGCGCGACCTGCGGTTCAACGTCCACACAGGTGATACGCTAACCGGTTCACTTGATCAATCCGGCGGCGTCAAACTGGACGACGGTGCTGAACGGCAGCGACCGCTGCACTGGCGGGCGACATTTCCAGGCATTATGGCAGCGGGGGGGTTTGATGTCGTGATCGGCAACCCGCCGTATGTGGTGCGCAGCGGATTGAAGGACGACCCGGTTCTGCGCCAGTATCAGACGGCGACGACCGGCAATTTGTACGCACTGGTGATCGAACGCGCATTGACGTTGCTTCGACCAGGGGGATGGCTTGGCGTCATTGTGCCGGTCGCGTCAGTCGCCACCGGCGGCATGGCGCCGTTGCAGCGCCTTTATGCGCCGTTACGCCAGTGGCACAGTCACTATGCTGTGCGACCGGGCAAACTCTTCCCGGAAGTCGATATGAACCTGACCATCACGCTGCTGCACAAGACGCCAGGAACCAGTGATCGCTACACGAGCGGCTATCGACGGTTTCGCTCCCGTGAACGCGCGCGCCTGTTCGATACCCTTGGCTACACCCGCCTGCCTGTGCCGGAAGCCATCAATGGTTCACTGCCCAAACTCGGCTCGGCGCTCGAAGTCCGGCTGCTCCAGCGCATGCTGGCGCACGGTCATCGGTTGCACAATTATGCCGCGCGAGATGGAACAGTGATCTACTATCACTCAGGGGGGCGGTACTGGCGCAAGGCGCTGCCGGAGAAACTCTCGTCACACTACAAGCCATTGCGGGTTGCGCCGGCTGTTGCGCCTATCGTGCTGGCGCTGCTCAACAGCCAGGTGTTCTACTGGTACTGGATCGCTTTCTCGAACTGTATGGACGTAGTGACGCGCGAGGTGCTGGAGTTGCCGGTGTTCCGTCTGGAAGACGCCGATCCTGCGCCATTCGCCGGCGCCGTGGATCGCCTGATTGCCCTTTACCAGGAAAGCGCCACGACGCGCGCGCGCCGCGGTATGCGCATTCAGACGAGCGAAACAAACATCGACGCGGCGCGCGCGCGCGCAGTCATCGACGCCATCGACCGCCTGCTGGCGCAGCACTATGGCTTCGACGACGAAGAACTCGACTTCGTGCTCAGTTACGACCTGAAGTATCGGCTGGGAACCAACCGGTCGCCTCACCGTTGACCATTCGCCAGATGGCGCAACACGCCGCGGGTATCGACGACCCGCTGTGCGTGGCGCGCAACCCGTTGCCAGTCATATGCCGAGTGATCGGTGACAATGATGGCACAATCCGCCACTCCGAGCGCCTCATCGAGATCCGGCTCACAGCGCAGCCGCACGCCCTCGACCTGCACTTCGGGCACGTGCGGATCGTGGTACGTCACCAGTGCGCCCTTCTCGTGCAGCAGGTGAATGATGTCGAGCGCCGGCGACTCGCGCACATCATCGACATCACGCTTATAGGCGACTCCCAGCACCAGCACGCGGCTGCCCCTCACCGCCCGCCCGGCGTCGTTCAGCGCGTCCTGCACCTGCTGCACCCAGTAACGCGGCATCTCGGTATTGACCTCGCTCGCCAGGTCGATAAATCGTGCCGTGTAGTTGAGCGTTTTCAATTTCCACGACAGGTAGAGCGGATCGATCGGGATACAGTGCCCGCCTAGCCCCGGTCCGGGCGTGAACTTCATGAACCCGAACGGCTTGGTCGCGGCGGCGTCGATCACTTCCCACACATCCAGGCCAAGTTTGTCGCACATGAGCAGCACTTCGTTGACCAGCCCGATATTGACGGCGCGGAAGGTGTTTTCGAGCAACTTGACCATTTCCGCAACTTCCGGGCTGCTCACTGGCACGACCCGCTCGATGGCCGTTTCGTACAGCGCGCGCGCCACGTCCAGGCAGGCGGGCGTGACGCCGCCCATCACCTTCGGCGTATTGCGCGTCGTCCAATCGGTGCGACCGGGATCGACCCGTTCGGGAGAAAACGCCAGGAAATAATCCACGCCGATCTTCAAGCCGCTGGCTTCGAGGCGCGGCAGAATCACCTCGCGGGTGGTGCCGGGATAGGTCGTGCTTTCCAGAACGATCACCTGACCGGGACGCAGGCGATGCGCGATCTGCTCGGTGACTGCCACAATTGCCGAAATGTCGGGATCGCGAGTTTTGCGCAGCGGCGTGGGAACACAGATGCTGATCGCGTCCAGTTCTGCGAGCACATCGAAATCGGTTGTGGCGTCGAGCAAGCCATCGGCGCGCAGTTGCGCCACCACCTCGGTCGGGACATCCTCGATGTAACTGCGCCCGGCATTGAGCGCCGCCACCTTTTCGGCGCTGGCATCGACGCCGGTCACCCGCAACCCGGCTGCGCCAAACACAGCAGCCAGCGGCAACCCGACATACCCGACCCCGATGATGCCGACGCGCGCCGAACGGTCGGCGATGCGCTTCAGCAACCGTTCTCTGGATGATGATGCAGTCATGTGCGTGCTCCCTCATCACGGAACCAGGCGACCTGAAGTAGGGGCGCCCCTCTGTGGGCGCTCTGTGCTGTGGTCACGAACGTGCTCCCTCATCACGGAACCAGGCGAGTGTTCGCGCCAGACCCTCAGTCAGCGAGACGCGCGGCGCATACCCCAACGTCTTGCGGATCGCCTCGATGCTTGCCTGCGAATGGCGCACATCGCCAGCGCGCGGCGGCTGGTGATCCGGCGCCAGATTGCTGCCCAGCAAATGGTTGATCTGCGCTGCCAGTTCGAGCAGCGAGGTGCGCTCACCGGCGCCGACGTTGAAAACGGCGGAACAATCGGCAGGCGCATCCGCCGCTGCCAGATTGGCATCCACCACATTCTCGATATAGGTAAAATCGCGCGACTGTAAGCCATCACCATAGATGATCGGCGGAATGCCGCGCACCATCCGGTCGATAAAGCGTGGAATAACAGCGGCATACTCGGAATGCGGGTCCTGGCGGGGACCAAACACGTTGAAATAGCGTAGCGCAATTGCAGGAAGACCGTACACGACGCTGAATGCCATGCAGTACTGTTCGCCCGCCAGTTTCGAAACGGCATAGGGCGAGAGCGGCTGCGGCGCCTGCGTTTCGATCTTCGGCAGGGTTGGCGTATCGCCATAGACCGACGATGACGAAGCGAAGACCACCCGGCGCACGCCTGCATCGCGCGCCGCCGTCAACACGTGCAACGTCCCGGTCACATTCACCGCATTCGTGGTGATCGGGTCATCGACCGAACGCTGCACCGACGCCAGCGCCCCCTGATGAAAGACGATCTCGACGCCGGCGACGGCGCGGCGCACCGCATCGGCGTCGCGCAGGTCGCCTTCGATGATTTCAACATCGGCGCGAACGTGCGCCAGGTTGTTGTGCCGACCGGTGGAGAAATTGTCGAAGACTCGCACCTGATCGCCGCGTCGCAGCAATGCTTCGACCAGATGCGAGCCGATAAACCCTGCGCCGCCGGTCACCAGAACGTGAGCCATACCACTTCCTTCACTATCAGGGCGCGAAACGATACTCCAGGCGTGGCGCGTGCGGCTGCGCGATGGCGCGCAATCCCAGCGGATCGGCGGGTTTCAGGTTGCGCTCCAGGTTTGCCTGCAACAAGTCGCGCAGCGTATTGAACGAGCGATACCGCACAATCAGCGCATCGGTCAGACCTGCCAGTTCCTTCGCGCCGTCGATCGCATCGTCCAGGTTGCCAAGTTCATCGATCAGCCCAAGCGCCTGCGCCTGTCGTCCGGTGTAAATCCGTCCGTCGGCGAGGCGGATCACCTCGGTGCGTTCCATCCCGCGCCCTTCGACAATCACATCGACGAACCCCTGGTATGCCTCACCGACAAGCGCATTCCAGATCGCCTCTTCCTCCGGCTGCGGCGGGCGCAACGGCGATCCGATATCCTTGAGATCGCCGCTTTTGTACACATATTCGCGCAAGCCGAGCCGCTCGAACGCTTCGTCGTAGTTGAGCAGCGACACAATCACGCCAAGGCTGCCGGTGAGCGTATCCGGGTTGGCATAGATCCGTTCGCCCGCCATCGAAATATAGTACCCGCCGCTGGCGGCGATGGAACCCATCGAGATCACCAGATGCTTGTTCTTCTCGCGCAGTTTCTTGAGTTCGACGTACAGCTCGTTGCTGGCGACGACGCCGCCGCCGGGACTATCCACGCGCAGCACGACCGCTTTCACCCGCGAGTCGTTGGCGGCGGTGCGAATCTGCGACAGCAACTGCTCGTGGCTCAACCCGGCGCTGAACAGACCATCCCCTTCACCGGCGCCAATTGTGCCGCTTACTGTGATGATCACGATACGATCCGTTCCACGACCGGAAATGATCTCTTCCTGCCATCTACTGCCGGGAACCGTCGCCGCTGCGCCGCTGCCGCTGTCGACCGCCAGCAGCAGCGCCATGCCGCCCAACGGCAGGATGGCGCACGCCAGCACAATGCCCACGATAATCGAAATGACGATAATCCACGTCCGGTCCTTGCGCGGCGCTGGCGGCGCCGGAGAGACCGGCGGAGGGGT
>DAOTWI010000015.1:0-2464 GCA_034436075.1 Roseiflexus sp. | reverse complement strand
CTGCGGCAAGACGACCCTGCTGCGCACGATTGCCGGCGACCTGCCGCCGTTGCGCGGGCGGGCGCGCCTGGGGAGCAATGTCCGGCTCGCCTACTATGCGCAGGCGCACGAGGGGTTGCGGATGGACCAGACGATCATCAACGAAATCCGCCGCATTCGACCGGAGATGAAGGAAGCCGAAGCGCGCACACTGCTGGGGCGTTTCCTCTTCAGCGGCGACGATGTGTACAAACGCATCGCCGATCTTTCCGGCGGAGAACGCGGCAGAGTGGCGCTGGCGCAATTGATGCTGCTTGGCGGAAACCTGCTGGCGCTCGACGAGCCGACGAATCATCTCGACATCGACGCACGCGAGGCGCTCGAAACCGTGCTGAACGAGTACGACGGCACGGTGCTCTTCGTCTCACACGACCGCTACTTCGTCGATGCCGTCGCCGACACGATCTGGATGGTGCGTGACGGCGCCATCGAGGTGTTCGACGGTACGTATTCTGAATATGTCGCCGCACGCGATGCCACATCCGGCGCAGGCGCGCCATCGAATGGCGCCCAAAAGCGTGAGACGGCGCAGGAAACGCGCGCCGCCTCGCCAGCTAGAGACGCACGCGCGCTCAATCGTGAGCAGGAGCGTGAAGAACGCCGGCGGCAGCGCCGTCTGGCGGCTTTGGAAGAAGAAATCGCCAGTCTCGAAGCGAAACTCCGCGATCTTGAAGCGGCGCTGAACGCTGCCAGCGCCGTGAGCGACGTTCAGCGCGTGACCTCACTGGGGATCGAGATCGTCGAAGTGCAGGAAACGCTGGACATGCGGTACAATGAATGGGCGACAATAGCGGTATAGAGGAACTGTGAAGGGAACCTACCTGCTCATTCTGCGGCTCGACCGCGACATTGCAGGGTTGCCCGTCGGCAAACTCGGCGCGCTGGACTTTCCCGCCGGGTATTACCTGTACGTCGGCAGCGCCTTCGGGTCTGGAGGATTACCGGCGCGCCTGGCGTACCATGCCCGCCGGGAAAAGGCGCGCCCGCACTGGCATATCGACTATTTGCGCAAATATGGACAACTGGAAGAAGCCTGGAGTGTCGCCTGTACAGAGCGACTCGAGCGTCTGTGGGTCGATGCGTTGAGCGCCGCGCCGGTTGTTCAGCCGGTCGCTCCCGGTTTTGGCGCGAGCGACAGCCCGTGCAAGAGCCACCTGTTCTTTTCCGCCGTCCGGCCGCCGTCGCGCGTTCTGACCGATGCGCTGCTCCAGTGCGTCGAACAGGCGCCGGTCTGTGTGAAGCGCCTGAACATCGAGATTCACACCTTTGACAACGCATGACTGACAATCACGTACATCCCTCCGGTGGCGCTCCTGATGTTGCCGCCATCCTCGAACAGTTGCGCGCAGAGGTGCGCGCGCAGCATGCAGCCCGCCAGCGGATCGGCGATGACCCGCTGCGCCGCGCCATGCAACGCAGCCTTGACGACCTCGAAATCTCGCGGGTGGTCAGCGCGCACTGGCCCCTCACCGGGCGCACCCTGCCGCAAAAGGCGATGGCGCTGATCAACAAGGTGGTGCGTCGTTATCTGCGCTGGTACATCAACCCGATCGTCGAGCAGCAGAATGCGTTCAACGACGCCGCTGCGCGCGCGTTGCGCCTGCTGGCGGAAGCGTACCAGGAACTGGCGAATCAAACGGCGGAGCAGCAGGAGACTGGCGCGCAACCGCACACCAATGGGAGCGAATCACGGCGCGATGATCACGCCAACGATAGCGCCGCACCAGGGGGACCCGCCAGTGCTGAGAGCGACCCCGCAGCCGCGCCGGTCTACGCCGATCTCATGGCACAGGTGCGTGAGCGCGCCGCTGCTGAACCTCCCGCTCGCTTCATCGAACTAGAATTGCACGATGCCCTGACTCAGACGCAATCGCGGCAGACCGTCACGGCGCATTGGCCCCTCACCGGACGCACCATCGTCGAAAAGGCGATCGCGCTGCACAACCGGATCGTGCGCCAGTACCTGCGCTGGCTGATCAATCCCATCGTCGAGCAGCAGAACGCTGCCAACGAGGCATTGACCGCCGCCATGCGCAACCTGATCCGCATCGACGCCGCGCTCCGCGCTGAGGTCGCCGCCTTCCGCGCCTCCCGCCAGCGACGGGGATGAGCAGGGTGCAGTCATGATTGGCAGGAAACACCCTCCCTGACCGGCGTCTGAAGCCGCGGGCTGCGGGAAGCGAAGCCTGCCTTCGCGGGCTCCATTGGGCGATACCGGATGATTTTCTCAAAAACCATAAGCCGCGGGCTCCTGCTGCAAAGCCCGCTGCGCGGCCTATATTGCGCGATACCGGATTAATTTCATAGGCCGCGGGCTACGGGAAGCGAAGCCCGTCTGCGCGGGCTGGCGGATACATTGGCGCCTGTGGGTCTTCCGGCGTTCTACCCGCATGCGCGGGCGGAGAAGCGTCGGCGCAGGCCGACG
>DAOTWI010000014.1:0-7429 GCA_034436075.1 Roseiflexus sp. | reverse complement strand
CGCCAGCGGCGTGCCCCTACCTTCAACGTTCCCACCTTCAACCTGCAACCCCTCTCGCCTCTCGCCTCAGTTGTCACTTTTCCGCCACAGGTGAAGAGGCATTAACTGTTATTTTGTGCATGCTATCACTATAATCGGAGCCAGTATTCCTTCTCCGCGATACCGGGAGTTGTTCCAGCAGCGTTCCGCATTAAGTGCATCGTTTGCTGTGCTATTGACCCTTCCACGCTGGCATGCGTCAGCGCCTGTCATCATAGAGTGCAGTGCTAGAGGGGAGCGCCATGACCTCCACGCTCGATGGTCATCACCGCAACGGCGCGCAGCGCGCCGGGGTCGAGCAGTTGCTTGATCGTCTGAACGAGCCGCGAACGCTTGAGGCGCTGAACCGCCTTCTCGACCACGCCGAGTTGCTGGCATTTTCGGCGGCATCGCTCGATGGCCTGGTGCGCCGGAGCGAGGTGATCGTTGAGAATGTAACAGCAACGGTCGCTGAGGTGCGCGAGGCGTTGCCAGCAACACCAGAGATCGACACGGCGGCGCTTACACGCCTGCTCCACGATCTGCCCCGCCTGCTCGAATTGACCAACCGCCTCACAGCACTGACGGCGACTCCAGAGTTCGAGGCGCTGTTGAACCTGCTCGGCAACCCGTCGACCATGACCTCGCTTCAGCGCCTGTTGCAACACGCCGAGTTGCTGGCTTACCTGATGGAAGCGCTCGATGCGCTGATTCGCCGCAGCGATACGATCGTGGACAGCGTCAATGTGCTGTTGCGCGACATCGCCGCCGGTACGCCGGGCGCCAGCGACAGCCTGCTGACCCTGATCGAGATGCTCCACCGCCACCGCGACTATGTGCCGCGCCTGATCGCGGTCGTGCCGCAGTTCACCGAACTGGTGGAGCAGATCGGTCCCTTCGTCGCCTCCGAAGAGTTCCGCACCCTGCTGACCTCCGGCGTCTTCGATCCCGATACGGTCACGCTCGTCGGGCGTGCTGGCGATGCGTTCGTTGCCACCTATAATGAGGATCGTCAGGCGCAGCGACGCCTGGGACCGATTGGTCTCGTCCGCGCGCTCTACGATCCGGATGTTCAGCGCATTGCTGCGCTGCTGGTCGATTTCGCCCGGCGCTTTGGCAAGTCGCTGAACGGCGCTGGAAAGGGAACTATCAATGGCAACGCCACGACTCCTTGAGATTCGCCAGGGGGTGCTCAGCAAGAACGACCGCCTGGCGGCTGAGTTGCGCAACCGCTTTACGGCCGCTGGCGTCTTTGTCGTCAATGTGCTCTCCAGCCCTGGCGCTGGCAAGACCCGGCTGCTTGAGGAAACGATGCGCCGCATGCAGCAGCGCAATCTGCGGGTGGCGGCGCTTGTCGGCGATCTGGCGACCGACAACGACGCGCAGCGCCTGGCGCGCAGCGGCGCTCCCGTGCGCCAGATTCAGACCGGAGATATGTGTCACCTGGAGGCGCACCTGATCGAACACTATCTGGAAGGCTGGAACCTGAACGACTTCGATGTGCTGTTTATCGAAAATGTCGGCAACCTCGTCTGCCCGACAGGGTACGACCTGGGTGAGGCGGCGCGCGCAGTGCTGCTGTCGGTGACCGAGGGCGAGGATAAGCCGTTGAAATATCCCGGCGCATTCATGTCGGCGGATTGCGTCGTGGTCACCAAGGTCGATCTGGCGGAGGCGGTCGAGTTCGACGTGCGCGCAGCCGAAACGAACATCGCCTCGGTCCACCCTGGCGTACCGGTGCTGTACACCTCGGCGCGCACCGGCGCCGGGCTGGACGCCTGGGTCGCCTGGCTTGGCGCACGGCGATACGCAATGTCGGCAGTGGCGGAAGCCGCTTCCCACGGCTAACGGCGATTTTGCACGAGTCTAGTAAGGAGCACGTGGCGGTATGGCAACTTTGTTATGGTTCCAGGGCGGCGCATGCAGCGGGAATACCATGTCGTTTCTCAACGCCGAGGAACCAACGGTCTGCGACCTGCTGACCGACTTCGGCATCGAGTTTCTCTGGCATCCCTCGCTCGGCATGGAGCTTGGCGAGCAGGCGCAGGCGCTGTTCCACGCGCTGGCGCGCGGCGAGAAGCCGCTGGACATCTTCGTGTTCGAGGGAACGGTCATTCGAGCGCCGCACGGCACCGGGCGCTACAACATGTTCGCCGAGCGCCCGATGCTGGAGTGGGTGCAGATGCTCGCGCCACAGGCGGGCATCGTCGTCGCCATCGGCGATTGCGCCTGTTGGGGCGGCATTCCGGCCGTCGCGCCCAACCCGTCGGACTCGATCGGGTTGCAGTTCCTGCGGCGTGAGCTCGGCGGCTTTCTGGGCGCCGATTTCCGCTCGAAACTGGGGCTGCCGGTGATCAACATCCCCGGATGTCCGGCGCACCCCGACTGGATCACCCAAATCGTTGTGGCGCTGGCGACCGGGCGCGCGCACGATATTGCGCTCGATGAACTCAATCGTCCGAAGACATTCTTCACCAGTTTTACGCAAACCGGCTGCACCCGCAACCAGTACTTCGAGTACAAGCAATCAACGATGGAGTTCGGTCAGGGGACGCGCAAAGGGTGTCTGTTCTACGAATTTGGCTGCCGCGGACCGATGACGCGCTCGCCGTGCAACCGTATCCTCTGGAACCGCCAGTCGAGCAAGACGCGCGCTGGCATGCCCTGCACCGGATGCACCGAGCCGGAGTTCCCCTTCTTCGACCTCGCGCCCGGCACGGTGTTCAAGACGCAGAAGATCAGCGGCACGATCCCGAAGGACATGCCCGCCGGTCTCGATCCGATCAGTTACATGGGGCTTGCTGCCGCTGCGCGCGTCGCTGCGCCTCAGTGGGCGAAAGAGGATATGTTTGTTGTCTAGCCGCAACGTTCCAGAGGAGAGAGCGCAATGACTGCGACTGTGAATACGAAACGCATGGACCTCCACGTGAGTCCGCTGGGGCGCGTGGAAGGCGACCTCGACCTGCGCGTGATCGTCGAGGATGGGACGGTAACGCAGGCGTGGACGGAAGCCGGCATGTTTCGCGGCTTCGAGATGATTTTGAAGGGAAAGGACCCACAGGCGGGGCTGATCGTGACGCCGCGCATCTGCGGCATCTGCGGTGGCAGCCACCTGTATAAATCCGCGTTTGCGCTGGATGTCGCCTGGCGCACCGAACTGCCGCCGAACGCGCTGCTAGTGCGCAACATCGCGCAGGCGTGCGAAACGTTGCAGAGCGTGCCGCGCTGGTTCTATGCGCTGTTCGCCATCGACCTGACGAACCGGCGCTATGCCAAGGCGAAAGGGTATGACGAAGCCGTGCGCCGCTTCGCACCGCTGGTGGGCGAGTCGTATGAGCGCGGCGTCACCCTCTCGGCGAAACCGGTCGAGATCTATGCCATCTTCGGCGGGCAGTGGCCCCATTCGAGCTTTATGATCCCCGGCGGGGTCATGTGCGGTCCGACCCTGTCCGATGTGACCCGCTCAGTCGCTATCCTGGAAGAGTTTCGCCACAACTGGCTCGAATCGCGCTTCCTGGGATGCTCCGTTGATCGCTGGCTGGAGATCAAGACGTGGGAAGACATGCTGGCATGGGTTGATGAGAATGAGTCGCAGCACAACTCCGACCTGGGCTTCTTCCTGCGGTTTGGGCTGGAAATCGGGCTAGACCGGTTTGGCGCCGGGTGCGGCAACTACCTGGCGATGGGCACCTACCTACACCACGAGAAGTACAATCGTCCTACGATCGAAGGGCGCAACGCGGCGCTCATCCAGCGTTCCGGCATCTACGCCAACGGGAAGCATTACGAGTTCGACCAGGCGCGGGTGCGCGAGGATCACACTCACTCGTTCTACCAGGGCAGCGGGTTGCTCCATCCCTTCGAGGGGCGCACCGAGCCGATCGACCCGGCGGAAGCCAAGCGTCAGGGCAAGTACACCTGGGCGAAAGCGCCGCGGTACGAGGTCGATGGTCTTGGCTACGTGCCGCTCGAAGTCGGTCCGCTGGCGCGCCAGGTCGTTGCCGGGAAGCCGGGAGAAGCGTGGCAGGATGTCGATCCGCTCTTCTCCGATATCATCGCTAAAAAGGGACCAAGCGTGCTGGTGCGCGCGCTGGCGCGGCTGCATGAGGAAGCCAAACTGTACAAGAAGATCCGCGAGTGGCTCGGCGAACTTGATCTGCACGACCGCTTCTACATCAAGCCGGTCGAGCACGAGTTCGGCAGAGGGTTTGGCGCAACCGAGGCGGCGCGCGGCGCCCTTGCCGACTGGATTGTGCTGGAAAATGGCAAAATCGCCAATTACCAGGTCGTGACGCCAACCGCCTGGAATATTGGTCCGCGCGACAGCCAGGAAGTCAACGGACCGATGGAACAGGCATACATCGGAACGACCATCCAGGACCCCGGCGATCCGGTTGAACTGGGGCACGTGGCGCGCAGTTTCGACTCCTGTCTGGTCTGCACCGTCCACGCCTACGACTCGAAGACCGGCAAGGAGATTGGCGTCTACCGGATTGGCGAGACGGGATAGATGAAGACGCTGATCATCGGATGCGGCAATCTGCTGCGCGGCGACGATGGCGTCGGTCCGATCCTTATTCGCCGGTTGTGGGAGATCGGGCTGCCGGAAGGCGTTCGCGTGGCGGATGGCGGAACGGCGGGGATGGACGTGGCATTCCAGATGCGCGGCATGGACCGGGTGATCATTGTGGACGCCTGCCGCACCGGCGCAACCCCCGGCACGCTCTACCGCGTGCCGGGGGAGCAACTCGAGCAACTGCCGCCGCCGACAGGGATCAACCTCCATGCCTTCCGCTGGGACCATGCGCTGGCATTTGGGCGCTGGCTGCTAAAAGACGCCTACCCGCGCGATATCACCGTGTTCCTGATCGAAGGCGAATGCTTCGATCACGACGCGCCGTTGAGTCCCGCAGTGCAGGCGCGGATGGAGGAACTAGCGCAGTCGCTTGCCACAACCCTCGATACAACCGATGCTGTCTGTTGAACTGACTGAGAAGGGATATCTTCATCTTCCCGCCGATCTGGCGCAACGCTACTTTCCAAACGATGCACTGGTCGCAATGGTGCGTGATGGCGAGTTGTGGCTGCTGCCGACACGCGGACCGGCGGCGGGAGGACTGATACTCAAGCAGCGCAACCGGCAGGGAGACCGCAGCGTGCTGATCCGGGACGTGTTGCCGCCCGGCGCGTTCTCTGGCTGGCGGACGGCGCACTGGGACGGGGAACGCGGTGCGTTGCGGGTTGGGCTCAGAGATAAGGGCGCCGAATCATCCTGATCGGCGGCCGGGGCGTTGAATGTTGAACGTTGAACGTGAGAATCGGCATGCAGGCGCGCCGCCTGTACTCCAGGCAAAGCATGACGAGCGCCGGGCAGTCGCCTCGTTGCTCATCACGCGGCACTGACCGGTGCGCCGCCAGCGCATCCGGGAGCAGCGAGAAAAGGTGCAGGAACGGTGCATGATTGTGAGACCTGAAGACTCATCCGACCATCCAGACACGCCGCAGGGGGTCGCCACGCTCATCGGCTATGAGCAGGGGCAGTGGGTCGTGTATCTGGAGGTCGCCTTTCCCGATGGCGTGCGCCGTCATCGAATCAGCGCCCATCGCACCAGGCGACTGGCGGAGATCGCAGCCGATATGTACCGTCGCGGCGCTATGCGTGATAAGCCGTTTCGAGATGAAGGATTGTAGCGTGAGAACGAGCATGACCCATCGACTGTTCCACCCGCAGCCGCTTGGCATCTTTCCGCTCCCCGCCGGGTATCTGGTCGTGCCAGCCGTGGACGGCGGCGCCGATCTGTGCGCGGCGCTGCTGACCGGTCGTGTGCCTGAGCGCGTCCCGGATCATCTACGCTTCTACCCACAGGCGCTCACTGGCGATGCGGATGGGGCATGGCAGGCGTTGGAAGGCGATCCTTCCCCCGAAGCGCGCTACAACCGCTTCGTGCTGCGCAGCACCCCGGACGATTACGCGCGCTTGCGCAACGAACTCGATGGCGAACTCGGCGCGCTGCTCGATCTCGTGGCGTACACGACCGGCGTCATCGACCAGCCGCCATGCCCGGAAGGATGCCGTGGCGAGGTGGCGGCGTGCATCCTTGCCGCACACGCCGCACACGCGCTGGAGATCGAACGGCGCGACGTCGCCTGTGCGATGCTCCAGCAGGCGGTTGCCGACGTGCGCGACCTCTCGCCCCTGTTTGCTGCGCAGTTGCTCGGCGATCTGGCAGAGATGCAGACGCTCAATGATGATCCCGACGCTGCGATCCAGTCGTTGCGCGACGCACTGGCGCTGATCGGGGGGCAGCGCCTGCCCGACGTGCGCGCGCACCTGGCGTTGCGGCCGGACATGCTCTACCAGGAATGCGCCGAAGGACGGCGCGCGATGCTGCTCGAAGCCAGCAAATGCTATCAGGATGCGTTGCGCTTCTACACCCGCGAAACAGCGCCCGAACTCTACGCGCTGGCGCAAAACAATCTGGCGCTCGTCTACCTGGCGATGCCGTTGACCGAAGCCAGCGATCAGTTGCGCAAAGGAATCGCGGTGCAGGCGTTGCGTGAGGCGCTGACGATCTATACCCGCGAGACGCACCCCGACCTCTGGCGCCGCATGCAACTCAACCTGGCGAATGCGCTTCAATATCTGCCGTCGGCGAACCTGCACGACCATCTGATCGAAGCGGTTGGGCTGTACGATGAGTTGCTGGCGACCTGCGATCCGCGCCGCGACCAGGCAGGATATGCGCGCATCCTCGCCAACCAGGGCAACGCGCTGGCGCACCTGGGGGACTTTGCGCGCGCGCGGCAGCAGTTGAGCGAGGCGCGGCGCCTGTTTGCCGCATGCAGCGACCCCGATGCTGTGAGCGGCGTCGATGAGGTCCTGGAAGAGATTGCTCAGCAGGAAGCCGCCATCGGTGCAGAGGACGGTCGTGGAAGCGTATCAGCGCCTGCAGTTTGATCTGCTGCTCGGCATTGCCATCGAACGCTTTGTCGAGCGGATCACGCACCGTTGCGGCGGGTATGAGGCGGCGCTTGCTCAGTTGCGCGCCGATCCGCAGGGCGAAGGGGTCTGGCTCGATACGTTTGTCCAGGCGTTTCTGCGCGACTTCCTGCTCGACAACCCGGCAGGCGCGTGCTTCATCCTTCAGGCGCTCGAGCGCCGCCGGATCGCCGCGCCGCAGGCGGGCGCAATCGGCGCGATGCTGGAACAGATGGCGCTGCGCGCCTTTGCCGATCTGCTTGCCGCCAAAGCCCAGGAGTCGCTGGAAATGTCTGGCGCGATCGGGGAAGGATCTTGAAAGCAGGCGCCAGGAGCCCGCGGCTTATGGTTTTTGAGAACATAATCCGGTATCGCCCAATGGAGCCCGCGAAGGCGGGCTTCGCAGCAGGAGCCCGCGGCTTCAGCCGCCGG
>DAOTWI010000013.1:0-5206 GCA_034436075.1 Roseiflexus sp. | reverse complement strand
CGCGCCGTGATGCACCACAACGGCGCGCCGTGATGCCGTGCCCCGTCGCGCCGTGATGCACCACAACGGCGCGCCCATCGACGGGTGCAGGTGGCCCGCAGAGCCGTTGCACCGCAACGGCTCGCAAAAGGGGTCAAAGACGTCCCCGACCGTTGATGCCTGCTGGTATGATACGATATGTCTGTAAAGAAACCGTGACAAGGAGTTGACCGTGTCCAACACCAACCGCCCAATCATCGGCGTTCCGTGTCTGCTGGGCATCGCGCATTTCGCCCAAAGCGACCCCTGGTTTCCCAAAATCT
The DNA here is from genome assembly GCA_034436075.1 of Roseiflexus sp. GTDB lineage: Bacteria > Chloroflexota > Chloroflexia > Chloroflexales > Roseiflexaceae > Roseiflexus. Next base: position 4,904 of record DAOTWI010000013.1, on the reverse strand, counting down.
ACGGCAACGTCATCGAGTATCTCCAGGCAATCGAGGCGGCGGGAGGCGCGCCGATCCTCATCCCGCTCACCACGAACGACGAGGCGCTGAACAGCGTCTACCAGCAGATCGACGGCATGCTCCTGGCAGGCGGCGAGGATATCGACCCCGCCTGCTACGGCGCTCCGCGCCATCCGAAACTCGGCGATCCCGACCCCCTGCAGGACGATGTCGAGATTAAGCTGACACGATGGGCGCTGCGCGATGGAAAACCGATGCTGGCGATCTGTCGCGGCATTCAACTGCTGAACGTGGCGCTTGGCGGAACCCTGTATCAGGACATTCCTTCCGACATCGAAGGCGCCCTGAACCACAACGAGTCGACCGGCCGCCAGGATATGGCGCATCTGGCGCACCCCATCATTATCGAACGCGACTCGCGCCTTGCCGATCTGCTTGGCGCAACCGAGGCGATGGTCAACACCCTCCATCACCAGGCGCTCCGCGACGTTGCGCCGGCGCTGCGCGTGACCGCCCGCGCCCCCGATGGCATCGTCGAGGCGGTCGAGGCGATGTCGCCAGCATGGGTCGTGGGGGTGCAGTGTCACCCGGAGATGCTGTGGAACAGCGCCGACCCGCGATGGGCGCGGGTGTTCCAGGCGTTCGTGCAGGCGGCGGGAGAAAACGTTGAAGGTTGAATGTGCGAACGTTGAACGTGAGACGGTCAAAGACCTGCCCGACCCTTGAGGTCTCCGCCGCATCCGCCAGCGAACGTTTCCGGCGGAAGGAACCACGCGCGTTCCAGGGACGCTGCCCGACCTCAAGGGTCTTGGAGGGAAGATTACCCGCCGCCCTGCGGCAGTTTGCCCGCGATCAGGTTCTCCAGCGCCGGGGTCATCTCCTCGCGGGTGATGCCGCCTTCGTACCGCGCGACGATCACGCCGTTCGCGTCGATCAGGTACAACCACGGCTCCGACTGCAAGCCCCACGCGATCATCGGGTCAGAAAGCCCCACATTGCGCTCGTCCGGTCGCGGGGCGCGCCCTTCCTGCGCCAGTTTCTGGAAGACCGCCGTCTGCGCCTCGAATGATTCGCGGAACGGGTAGCGGAAAACTTCGGCATGGATAAAGTTGATGCGGTCGCCGTAAGTTTTCTGCAACTCCTGCATTACACCCAGGCTGGGGGCGCACACTGCCGTGCGGCAGAAAGCTGGCGTGGCAAAGAGCAGCGCGGTCGGCTTGCCGTTCTGCAACGCCTCATCGAGGCTGATCTGATACATCGACAGGTCGTCGACGCGCCCCGACGAGAGGTGCGACGGATCGGGCACATCGCGGACGGTCAGCGTCTTCACCGAGATCGCCCGGTCACCCACATTTGGAACTTCCGAACGCTCTTTGACTTCAAGGCGCAGGCGCGCGACGCTCGGCTCCTGCTGACCGCTGAGCGTCGTCTGCACTTCGATCCCCCAATTGCCAGCGCGGTCGAACGTCGGGTAGGCGACGTAGATTGCCGCCGGCAACCCCTGGCCGTAGTAGATCGCATCCGCCTCGATCTTGACCGGTGAACTCGTGTCGTTCAGGTCGAAGAAGCGCAGGTGGATCTTCGCTCCTGGATCGTTGACGGGCGAACCGTCGCGCACCAGACCCAGCGCGATGCGGTTCGGACCAACCACCGCCTCGGTAAAGGCGAACACTGGCATCACCGGACTGCCGGTGCGCGCCGGTTGCTGATGCCCGCACGCAGCGATCAACAGCGCTGCTACGAGAAGCGTTAACAGTCTATAGCGCATACGTATTCCTCGCTATGGCGCATCGAAAATATCATCCACTGCGACGCCGAAACCGTCGAGCAATTTTGAAAGCGCGCGCTGACCTCGACGAAAGACGCCGTGCAGCGTGTACGCTTCCCCGTCGAGCGTCAGCACGGTCACTGTCTCATCGAGCGGATTGACGATCCAGTATTCGGGGATGCCAGCCTCGGCGTAGTCGCGCACTTTTTCTTCGGTATCACGCTCAGGTCGGTCAGGGCTGACGACTTCAACCACGAGATCGGCGCCGAGCCAGAAGGCGTCCTGATAGCGCGGATCGTCAGCAGACTGCAACAACAAAATGTCGGGTTCGCGAAACTTGCCCGGGCGCAGGCGCAACCGCAGCGGCGCTACCAGCACTTTTCCTCCCGTCGGCTGCACTGCCGCCTTCAACCGTTCGTACAGAAGCAACAAAATCGTCTGATGGCGGCTGGTCGGCAGCGGCAGCGCCTCGATAGAACCGTCGGTAAACTCAATCAGGCGGTTGGTTTGTTCAGTCAGACGCAGGTACTGCTGCTCCGTCCAGAGCCCTTGAAGCGGCGCGAGATCAACCTCCAGCCCGTCGCTGCGGGTGATTTTCAACGAATCGGCGTGCGCTTCGACCGTCATGCATCTTCCTCGCTCATCGACAGGATGCCCGCGCCAGGTATAGTACCACCTTCAGGAGGGCGCCGCAAACGGTGGTCGGGGGTTCTGAGAACCGGGAACCAAGAACCAGGAACCGAGAACCAGGAACCGAGAACCGAGAACCAAGAACCGAGAACTGAGAACCGGGTTTCTCGCTTCGCGCAGCGTTCAACATTCAACGTGAAACGTTCAACGTTGCAAGGCGTTGCGATGCAATGCGGTCCAGGCGTTGCGGTGCAACGCCGCTACGTGTAACATTCAACCTTCCCACCTTCAACCCCTCTCGCCTTTCACCTCTCACCTCTCGCCTCTCACCTCTCGCCTCTCACCTCTCGCCTCTCACCTCTCGCCTCTCCTCTCGCGCCTCGCGCCTCCTCTGCACAGCTCCCATTCTTGTGGTAGGATTCTCAAAAAGGAGGAACACGCAACCATGAACCTGGCAATCGTCGGCGCGGGGATGGCTGGCCTCAGCGCGGCGCGCGAACTCCGTCAGCGACGCCCCGATGTATCGATCACCATTTACGAGAAGAGTCGCGGCGTTGGCGGTCGTGTGGCGACGCGCCGCCGCGATGGATTCGTGTTCGATCACGGCGCACAGGTCATCAAGGCGCAAGACGGGGAAATAGATCGCCTGTTGCACGCTGAGCTTCCCACCGAAGGATTGCGCCGACTCGAGCAACCGGTGCACGTTTTCCACGCCGATGGCACGATTGCTGAGGGAGATCCAACGCTCAATGCCGAACCTTCGTGGTTTTACGCCAGCGGTCTTAATCAACTAGGAAAACTGCTCGCTGCTGGTCTTGATGTGCAGCGCGAAGTCCGTATCGCTGCGCTGCGCCGTGAAGCGAAAACAGGGCGCTGGATGCTGTTCGACGCACATGGCGCCCACGTCGGAACCGCCGACGCGGTGCTGCTGACGCCGCCAGCGCCGCAAACGGCGGAGATTCTGGCGATGAGCGATTTCGATCCGGCGTTGCGCGATATGCTGGTGCGAGAACTGATCCACGTGCCGTACCGCCGCTGCCTGACGCTGACGCTGGCGTATGACCGGGTGATCGAACGACCATTCTATGCGCTGGTCAATGTGGATCGGCAGCATCCAATAGCCTGGCTGGCGCTCGAACATACGAAGGGTGCGGAACGCTGCCCGCCGGGGCAGAGCCTGGTGATCGCCCAGATGGCGGGGCATTTCAGCACGCAACACTGGGAAACGCCAGCCGACGAACTGGCAGCTGCTGTCATTGAAATGATCAGCATGGCGCTTGGGGAGGATTTCAGCCAGCCCGTGTGGTATGATCGTCAGGGATGGCGGTATGCCCTGCCGGACGGGGTCGCCAGAGCAGATGTGTTGAACAGCGCCGTGACAGGGTTGTTCTTCGCTGGCGACTACACGGTGGGGCTTGGGCGCATCCACCTGGCGATCAAGAGCGGTCAGGACGTCGCCAGTGTGATCGAAGCCTGGCTCGAACGATAGATAGGTACAATGGAGTAACCCATGTCCATTCAAAACACCAATCCAGCAACTGCGCCATCCGAAGCGCGCTTCCCCTGGCGCGCATTATTCATTGGTCTCGGCATTGCGCTGGCGCTGGCGGCAATCGCCATTTTGAGCCAGGGGAGCAGCAACCCGGTGGCGCCGCGCGGCGCCAGCATGCTCATCCTGGCGCCAGCCGCATTCCTCGCCGGGGTGTTCAGTTTTCTGTCCCCCTGCACATTGCCGATCCTGCCCGCCTACTTCGCCTTTACCTTCCAGGCGCAGCGCGAGCGGATCGTGATCATGACCGTCGCCTTCTTCCTGGGGCTGGCGACAACCATGGTGCTGCTCGGCGCCACGGCGACGGCGCTCAGTCAGGCGCTGTTTCGCAACCTCGACACGCTGACGCTCGTCGGCGGATTGATCGTGATCGCCTTTGGCATCCTCAGCATGCTTGGAAAAGGGTTCAGCGGCGTGCAGATCATGTCGCGCCCTTCAGCGAGCGTTGCCGGTTCGTACCTGTACGGCGCCACCTTTGCGCTCGGATGGACGGCATGCGTCGGTCCGATCCTGGGGGCGCTGCTCACCTTGCTGGCGACGCAGGGCATCGCCATTCTGCAGGGCGCGGTACTGTCGTTCATTTATGCGCTTGGTCTTGGCACGCCGTTGATCATCGTGGCAACGTTTTTCAGCCGCCTCGGCGCCGGTTCGCCATTCTGGAAGGCGCTACGCGGGCGCGGGTTCACCCTGAGCATCGGCGGCTATCAACTGCACCTGCACACCACTAGCCTGATCAGCGGGGCGCTGCTGGTGATCATGGGGCTGTTGCTGGCAACCGGCCAACTGACCGCGCTGAGTGAGTGGGCGCAGCGCACGCCATTGGCGCAGTGGGCGCTCAGCCTCGAACAGTGGGTGCAACGCCTCTTCTTCGGGCAATAGCGCAGTTCTTGCGATATGGGACCCATGCCTGAAGCGTCGTGCATTCGGCGTTGGCTTCGACAGGCTCAGCCAACGCCC
>DAOTWI010000012.1:0-2705 GCA_034436075.1 Roseiflexus sp. | reverse complement strand
GTTCGCGGGCGCGACCTGATCGCCGCCGGGGTTGCGCCGGGGCGTCGCCTGGGGGAAATGCTGCGGCGCGCCTATGAAGCGCAACTCGACGGCGTCTTCAGCACGGTGGAGGAAGGGGTGGCATGGGTGTTGCAGACGCACGAGGATTGATACAACATTAATGGTTCTCTGACATCCTTCTAACACAACCGCGCTACTATACATAACTGAAAACACGCGATGTCACAAGGAGGTGAGGACCAATGACCACTGCGTTGACCCGTTTCGAGCCATTCGCTGAGGCGCTGCGGCTGTCGGAAGCCGTTGAGCAACTGCTGAACGAAAGCTGGGTGATGCCACGAAGCCTCTTCGGCGGTTGGGCGGGAACGTCGCGCATTCCATTGGACCTCTACGAAACCGATGAGGCATACGTGGTGACGGCGCTGATGCCGGGCGTTCCGAACGACAAAGTTGACATCCAGCTCGAACAGAACACGCTCACCATCCGTGGCGAGGCGGTTGTCGAGCAGCCGAAGGATGCGCGCTATCTCATTCAGGAGCGCACGGGCGGCGCGATCGAGCGCAGCATCCGCCTGCCAGCCATGGTGGATGCCGACAAGATCGCGGCGTCGCTCAAGGATGGGGTGCTGACGATCCGGCTGCCGAAAGTCGAGCACGCCCGACCGCACCGCATCACCATCCAGACGGCATGATCGCAGCCTGCTGAAGCGCGCTCACCTGCGGTTCTGACGTCTGGGGCGCGTGAATGACCTGCGAGCCGGGACAGGCTCAGAGGGACGGCAGGTGGGCGTAAGCGCCACGAGCGCCGGGCAGTTTAACATCGTTCCTGCCCGGCTTTGTTGTGCCTGATGGCAATGACGATGAAACCGCAATCCACGCTGGCGTGCGCCGTGTTGCGTGCGCCAGCGTGGCGGCGTTGATAGAGGGCTGCTATGAGAGGGTTGACCAACACACTGAAAACAACGGCTCTGCTGGCTGCACTGACGGTGCTGCTGGTTCTGGCGGGCCAGTGGCTCGGCGGCGCGCAGGGCATGATCATCGCGTTCATTCTCGCCGTCCTGATGAATGGCGGCGCCTACTGGTTCTCGGATAAACTGGCGTTGAGCATGGCTGGCGCGCGCGAAGTCAGCCGGTACGAAGCGCCGCGTCTCTACCAGATGGTCGCGCAACTGGCGCAGCGGGCAAACCTGCCGATGCCGCGCGTCTATCTGATCGACTCGGCGGCGCCGAATGCGTTCGCAACCGGCCGCGATCCGCAGCATGGCGCGGTTGCGGTCACAACCGGACTGCTGCAATTGCTGAATGATGATGAAGTTGCCGCAGTCATCGCCCATGAATTGGGGCATATCAAGAACCGCGATACGCTGATCAGCACGATTGCGGCGACATTCGCCGGCGCGATTGCGATCCTGGCGGATATGGCGCAGTGGGCATTGCTGCTTGGCGGCTTCGGGCGCCATGATGACGATGCGGAGGAGAGCGGTCTGGCAGGGTTGGTGAGCGGATTGCTCCTGATTCTGGTGGCGCCGATTGCTGCGACGCTCATCCAGCTGGCGATTTCGCGCACGCGTGAATTCGAGGCGGACGCTGCGGGCGCGGCGATCAGCGGGGCGCCGCTGGCGCTGGCATCGGCGCTGCGCAAAATCGAGGCGTGGAAGGAGCGCCTGCCGCTGGCGACCAACCCGGCGATGGCGAACCTGTACATCGTCAATCCGCTCGATGGCGGCGCCATCGTGAACCTCTTCAGCACCCACCCGCCAACCGGGGAGCGCATTGCGCGGCTGGAGCGGATGGCGTTCCGGCAGCGTGCGCTGGTGTGGTGAAAAGTTGGCGCTTGCGATTTCGTCAGAAGTCGTGTATCATTCTTAATAATTCGGTCGACAATCGATTAAGCCACTAGGGGAGCCAGGTGAGCCTGGCTGAGAGTGCGACCCAACCGATGTCGCAGACCCTTTGAACCTGACCTGGATTATACCAGCGTAGGGAAGTGTCCAGACGAAGTCTGCCGCTGATCCACGTTGGTGGGGTCAGCGGCAGTTTTGATTCTGGCGCTCCAGGAGAAGAGAACCATGGCACTGTCCGTGTCCATCGATCAATCTCCGTCTGTTCTGCCCAATCCGATCCCGTTTCCGTCCGGCGGAGGCATTGTGTACGTCATTACCGACCGGCGCGCCGCAGGGGAACGTTCGCTGATCGAAATCGTGCGCGCGGTGTTGCGCGGCGGCGCGCATGTTGTGCAACTGCGCGACAAGGACGTGCCAGTGCGCGACATGATCGCCCTGGGGAAAGCGTTGCTGCCGCTCACGCGCGCGGCTGGCGTTCCGCTGATCGTCAATGATCGCGTCGATGTGGCGCTGGCGCTGGACGCCGATGGCGTTCACGTCGGTCAGGACGATATTCCGGCAGACATGGCGCGGCGGATCATCGGTCCAGAGCGCATTCTGGGGGTGTCGGTCGCAACCGTGGAACAGGCGCAACAGGCAGTGCGCGACGGCGCCACGTATGTCGGCGTCGGCGACCTGTTCGGCACGCCAAGCAAACCGGACGCCGGTCCGCCGATTGGTCTGGCGCCGCTGACGGAGATCGCGCGCGCCGTTGATCTGCCGGTGCTGGGGATTGGCGGGATTACGATTGCCAATGCAGCATCGGTTGTGCGGGCAGGGGCGGCGGGGGTGGCGGTGATCTCGGCGGTCATCAGCGTGCCG
>DAOTWI010000011.1:0-1632 GCA_034436075.1 Roseiflexus sp. | reverse complement strand
AGGGTGCGCTGCGCCGCCTCGACATCGGGTGTGCGGGAGTCATCCCATTCCGGCAAAACGCGCTCGCGCAGGTCGTAGACGCGCTGAAAGTTCTCGCGCCGGTCGATCATCAGATCGCCGACAATGAAGAGCATTTCCAGCGCCATCTTTTCGACCTTCCAGTTCCACCAGCCGCTCGTTTCGCCATCGGTGCGCGCGAAGTCGGAAGAGCGAACCGGTCCGTTGGCGCGGATATGATCAATCAGTGCAGCGGCGATCGCCTGATTTTCCTGCAACCACCGGCGCGCGTAGGCATGGCTGCGCGTTTTCCCTGCCAGCATCAACGAGCGGTAGACCGGGTAATCCTCGATGGGCAAAAAGCACGCCTCGTGCGACCAGTACTCAAAGATCGCCCGCTCCGCCAGCAGATCGGTCAACCAGCGTGGCGCATACGCACCGAGGCGGCTCCACAGCACCAGGTACGGGCTGCGCGCAACCACGTGGATGGTATCGATCTGCAGCGCCTTCATCCGCCGGATAGTTGCCAGCACACTGTCTTGTGTCGCCGTGTGTTCCAGCGGACGGTCAAGACCCTGGACAGCCAGCAGCAGCGCGCGAATCGCGCCGGGGGTCAGCGTCAGCGGCATAGAAACCTTTCTTGAACAGACGTTCGCAACTCTCCGAGCGTATGATACGTCGAACCCGCGTATAGCGCAACATAAAGGAGCGAACCATGTCTTCGATGAGTTTGTTCAGCGGGATCGAGCACATCAACACCAACACGCGCCTTGACAATGAGAGTTTTACAGCGATGTTCGGCAGTATCACGGTCGATCTGACGCGCCAACCCTTAGCGCCCGGCGATCACACAATCAGCGCCTTTGCCATGTTTGGACAGGTGACGATTCGCGTACCGGCGAACGTTGGGTTGCATGTCGATGGCGGGGCAATGATGGGAGACACCGGATATGAGTGGCGCACAGCGGACAACCGGCCGCTGTCGTCCGCCGAGATCGCAGAGGTCGAGTTCGAGACCTCGCCGGTGCGACTGCGCATAACCGCCACGGCAATCCTTGGTTCGGTGCGGATTGTGCGTGTGGCGGGCGTTCAGGCGCAGGAAACGATTGCCGAAACAGTGCCAGAGTCGTCCGGCAGCGCCGGTTCATATGAAGGCGAGACCCGGCGGATTGCCAGCATATGAGGCGGTTTGAGATTTACTGATCGGTCGTTTCAACCAGCGACTCATCAGTCAGGTCGAGCGGCGCCCGATCACCAAGCTGGTTCATAAGCGTCTGGCAGGTTTCGCGGCGCATCCGGCGATACACTTCGCGGGCGATGCGGAGATCGAGCACCGCAGTGCGCCGCTGTCGTTCACATGCAGCGACTTCGTCGATGGCGCGTTCGAGCGTCTCGCACGACTGGACAATCTCTGCGAGGCGTTGTTCTGCGAAGGGCAATGTTGCGGCTTCGAGGGAAAGAACGGCGTGCAGGCGACGCATATCTTCGAGGAGTTCGGCGGGCGTGCTGTCGGCTTCGGCGCCGCCGCGAGAAATGAGCCGGATGGTAGGCGTCTCGGCAGTGCCATAGTGCTGCACCAGCTGGCGCAGCGTCTGCTTATACAGGCGGCGCGCCGCAATTTCGCACGTCCAGCGG
>DAOTWI010000010.1:0-7477 GCA_034436075.1 Roseiflexus sp. | reverse complement strand
AGGGATGGGAACGCCAGCGAGGGTCACGGCGCGCCCATCCCAATCGACGGCGCCCCAGGGCAGCAGCTGCGCCAGCGCGGGGGCGCTGCCGACAATGACACTGGCGCGATCAGGAAACGTCGTCACCACCTCCAGTCGCGGATCGGCACGGATCGTGGCAGCCCGGCGTCCCAGTTCAAAGGCGACCACTCCGGCGGCGTCGAGTTCTTCCGCTGATGGCTCAGCGGGAATGACCAGCGCCAGCGGCGGACGATTGGCGGGAGGCGGCGCAAACAGCCGCTCGAACTGATCGAGGCGATAGGCGCCGGCCGGTCGGGTTGGCAGCACGAGACGCGAGTCGCCGTGGATGGTTGCCCACAGCGCCGGGTTGCGCGTCTCCTCGCACTCGTCGCGGGTCAGGCGCATATGAAAGCGCATCTGGACGAAGAACCCATCGCCGCCAAAGACCGAGAGCGGCAGCGGAACCGTCAGTGTTGCGCGGGTGCGGGTTTCGGGGGTCAGGCGCACACTTTGCACCGACAGACCATTGACGATGATCGTCATCGTCGAGCGTTCGGGTTCGAGCAGCGGCGAGTGACTATACACCAGTTCCAGGCGCGCGCTTTCGAGCGGTTCTTCGCCCGCAGGGACTGGGAAGAAATAATCCAGACCGCCATACATCGTCCGCGCCGTCCGGTCGCCATAGCCGAGATCAGCGAAGCGGTAGGAGGCAGCATCGGATTGCGCCTGCGTCGCAGCCAGGGTTCTGGAAGGCGCAGCGCCAACCGCGAGCGCTATCAAGATCAACAGCGCCCATACCAGGTTCAGCAGCTTATGGGTTTGACATCTTCGGAACGTGTGCATGGATTTGTCTTCCACAAAGGTCACGAAGGGGCGCGAAGGGTCGCAAAGCGATAGCAGTTTCCATCTTCGTGTCGCTTCGTGCTCTCCGTGGATACATAGGGTATTTGTCCACAAAGGTCACGAAGGGGCGCGAAGGGTCGCAAAGCGATAGCGGTTTCCATCTTCGTGTCGCTTCGTGCTCTTCGTGGATTAGAGACGCATGTCAACCCTGATCGATCTTCCGATACACCACCAACAGCGTCATATCATCCGGCGGCGTCTGCACCGGCGCCAGCAACGTCACCAGGCGGTCGAGCATGGCGAGTGCGCTGCCAGCGCCACCCAATTGGTGCGCCAGCACCTGCGGCGTCAGGTCAAGATCGACGCGTGCATCGACCAGACCATCACTATACACCACGAGCGCATCACCCGGATTCAGGATTGTTTCGCGTTGATAGTAGCGTTGATCGGGAAGAATGCCCAGCGGCAACCCACGATGCTCATCAAGAGTTTCAACGCTGCCATCGGCGCGAAGCACGAACGCCAGTCCGTGGCCGGCATCGATGGACATCAGCCGTCCGTTTGACGTATCGAGTTGCGCCAGGAAGAGCGTCACAAACCGATCGGATTGCCGCAGATCCTCGTCGAGGGCGGCGCTCACGTAGTGCATGGCTTCGGCAGGCGGACTGCTGCGCACCACGGCGCGCATCACGGCGCGCACTGTCGCCATAAGCAATGCGGCGTCCAGCCCTTTCCCCATCACATCACAGAGCCAGAAACTGAGCAGGTGCGGCGCCGGTTGCTGCCAGTCGTAGAAGTCGCCGCCGACGTCGCGCGCGGGGATGCACTCGGCAGCGAGTTGAAACCCCGGTAGAACCGGCGCCAGTTGCGGCAGCAGGCGCGCCTGCACCTCGGCAGCGCGCGCCATTTCGCTCACCAGGCGGCGGTGATGCGCTTCGAGTTGCTGGCGCAAAACGCGGTTCTGTCGTTCGAGTGATAGGCGCTGGACGGTGCGTTCCAGCACGCGGCGGAACTCGTCCGACTCGAACGGCTTGCGCAGGTAATCGTCGGCGCCCTGGCGCAACGCCTCGATTGCAATTTGTTCGGAACCGAACGCCGTAGTCATGATGATTGCGACATCCAACCCGCGTTGACGCGCTTCCGCCAGGGTTTGCAACCCGCTGATGCCAGGCAGTGAAATATCGAGAAAGATAATATCGGCAGGCAGATCAGCGAGCAGCGCCAGCGCCTCTTCGCCGCTCGCCGCCGTCGAAACGTCATATCCGCGCGCGGTGAGGCGTGCACGCAACAGGCGATTGATGTCAGGATCGTCATCGACCACCAGGATGCGCCGTACAGGAGGTGCTTGAGCGTCAATCTGAACGAATAGCTCATTCACGCAAGTTCTCCTGTTGCCGTGGTTACTGGCGTCTCATTGTCATTCACGCCATCGTGCGACGTCAGCAGCGGGAAAAAGACCCGAAACGTCGCTCCCTCGCCCGGTTCGCTCTCGATGGTAATACGTCCCTGATGCAACTCCACCAGTGAACGGGTGATCGCCAGACCAAGCCCGGTGCCGCCAGCTTCGCGCATCGCACGGTTGCGCGCGCGGTAGAATCGGTCAAAAATCCGTTCCTGCTCTTCGGCGGTCAACCCGATGCCGGTATCCTGCACCGCAATGCAGAGCCAGGGTGGTTCTTCGGCGAGACGAACGGTAATCTGTCCCTGCTGAGGCGTGTACTTGATCGCATTGGACAGCAGGTTGGTCAGAATTTGATGCACCCGCACGGCATCGCCGAATATGAGCGGCGCAGCGTTGTCCGGAGGCGTTTCAGGCAGATCCAGGTGCAGATACTGTTGCTTTGCCTCCAGTTGTGGGCGAAGGGTTATGGCGACCTGCCGGATCAGAGGGCGAACATCGAGCGGTGCGCGATGGAGCAACAGTTTGCCCGCTTCGATCCGCGACATATCGAGCAGATCGTTGATCAGGAGCAGCAGCCGATCTGTATTCGCCTTGACGATGCGCAGGAGCTCCTGATGCTCGCTGGTGAGCGGTCCGACATCGCCGTCGAGGAGCATATCGACGAATCCCTTGATCGACGTGAGCGGGGTGCGCAGTTCATGCGACACCATCGCCACGAACTCGGATTTTATGCGCTCGACGGCGAGCTCATGGGTCATGTCGCGGAACACGTAGAGTCGCCCGATATGCGTCTGATTGGCTGTCCATACCGGCGCCGAGAAGATGGCCAGTTCATGCTGTTGAGGCCTACGCTGAACCACCCGTTCGCGGAACGTGGTGTGAATATCCTGCAACGCTTCCTGCATGCGTTCATACAGGTCTTCGGCGTTGCCGAAAATCCACAGAATATTGGCGCGCATCTCGGTCAACCGTCGACCACGAATCTGACTCTCGGTGACGCCGAACAGGTCGCAGAAACAACGATTCACCGTCAGGAACGCGCCGTCGGGGGCAAGAAGTGCAATGGCTTCACTGGAGGCGTCGAGAATCGCGCGCAGTTCGCTCTGGGCGCGATCCGCCGCCTGATACTGCGCTTCCAACGCTGTCATGGCGGCGCGCAGTCCCTCCTCCGCCTGTTTGCGTTCGGTAACGTCTTCGGAAATCGCGGCAATGCGGTACACGCTCCCTGTCTCGTTCATCACCGGAAAGGCGCGGGTCAGAATCCAGCGACGTTGATCATCGCTGCGCTGGATCTGAAACTCGACGCTGTACCCGCGCGTATACTCCGCCCAGTGGAACGCAACCACTCGCTCACGGTCTTCGGGAATGATCGCCTCGAACAACGACGACGGCTGAGCATACAGACTATCGCGGGATCGCCCCCAGATACGCTCATACGCGGGATTGACGTACAGAATCTGGTCGAGCGACGGGGTGGACATCCAGAAGACCTGATGAACATTCTCTGCCAGTTGGCGAAAACGTTCCTCACTGGCGCGGAGCGCCGCTTCCGCCAGGCGCTGGCGCGACATGTCGCGGATGGTCGTTACGCGCGCCACGCGACCGTGGTAGGGAATATTACGTCCGGTCACTTCGGCAGGGAACAGCGTGCCATCACTGCGCCGGGCAAGCACCTCATAGGGGCGATCATATCCCACAGCAAGTGCGTGGGCGACTTTTTCCTGTCCTTCCGGGGTCGTGAACTCGAAAATGGACATGCCGCGCAGTTGTTCGGGCGGATAGCCAAGCAGGGTTCCGGCAGCGGCATTGGCGTCTACAATCGTTCCCTGTTCGCTGATGACGACCCCTTCGGTCGTGACGCTGGCAAGCAGGGCGAAGCGCTCCTCACTCTCACGCAGCGCCGCTTCGGTGTGCAGGCGATCCTGCTCGCTGCCGATCCACTGCGCCATGAGACGAATCAGATCGAAATCGCCGTCAGTAAACGGATGTTCCCGGGGTGCGGCGCGTGCAAAACAGAGCGTGCCGACCGTCGCGCCGCGCACCTGTACTGGCGCACCGATGTACGACTCCATACCCGTCAGGGCATGACAGGACTGATTGCGCCAGATGGAGTGTTCAGCATGGTTGATGCTTACTGGCGCCCCTGCTTCGATTACCGCGGCGCAATATCTGCCAGCCAGCGGAAAACGTGCGCCTGGCATCAAGCGGTTGTCCGGGTCGTGGACAGCGATGAGTTCGAGCGTTTCTCCTTCGATACGAGTCAACATGCCGACCGGCATGCGGAAATAGTCGCATCCCATCTGAAGGAGCGCCTGCACTTTTTGCAGGTGGTCCATCTGGGTGGTCGAGGTGATATCGTACAAGGCGCGGGTGATTTTTTCTCGCGCACGCAGGCGCGCCTCGCTTTCGTCCCGTTGTGACATATAGCGGCGTGCGTCCTGCACGATCGGGCGAAAGATGAATATGCCCTCAAACGCCAGCACCAGGAGGGTCAACCCCAGAAACGCGCCGTGCATACTGCTGAGCGTCTCCAGGAGGCTGCGGCGCTCTTCAGCGTAGAGACGGGATGCGGTGCGAAAGAGCGGCGGCAGATCGTACAGCGCCGTCTGCCGGATCACCTGGAGATCGGGATGCTGCGGATCGGGTTGAGCATCGTGCAGTCGTCGTGCGCGCGCTATGAAATCCTGCATTCGTGCGTCGAGCGTTGTAGCCGGATCAGTGTACAGGCGACGAAGCGGATCGTCCGGCGGCAACGTTGCAGCAATGCGCGACAGTTCCTGATGGGATTGCGCCATTTCATCAATGACTGCACTCAGCGTCTCGCGCGCCCGCGCTGCTGTTTCAGGATTGGGCGCATCCATCAACTGCTCCGCCGCCAGTGCGACCTGCTGGACGCGGATACGCTGCAACCCGCTGGCAGCCAGCAGATCGAAGCGTTCTTGCTCGTTTGCCAGAATGTATTGCGTCCACCCGTAGGCGATCAGCGCGATGACCACCAGCAATCCGAGCGCAAGCGCGAACCCGATGGTGATTCGCCGGATCACCGGCGCCGAAGATGAGGGATTGTCTGAGTTGCCAGATGCGCTTCTCCTCTCGTGGGCAGAATACATAGGCGCTCCGCATATGCACTATCTTTGGTTGTGTCATACCAGCAACAGGCGTGGTGCGACAGCCTGATTTCGAGTCCGCCCGGCGGCTGATGGAGTTTGATTAAATATTCCGCTATCCGCCTGGGCGCCCGGCGACTAAAGTCGCGGGCGCCGGGTGCGAAGCCCGCCTGCGCGGGCTCGACCTGGCGATGGCGGATGATGTGCTCAAAAAACCATCAGCCGCGGGCGCCGGATGCGAAGCCCGCCTGCGCGGGCTCGACCTGGCGATGCCGGATGATGTGCATAAACACCATAATGCGGCGGCTTCGACGGACGCAGCCGCCTTGCGCCACCGCTGTGGCTATTATTCTATATGAATGTGACAAACAGAGTCAATCGTGCTTCAGTCCTATGAGGTACGATGACAATCTCCTACTGTCATCCGTGACCTTACTGCGCGCCGAAGTAACGCAGCGCCAGGCGCAGGCGCTCTTCGAGGTCGAGCGGCGCATCGGTTGGAAGCGCTGCGATTGCCGTCGCCGCCTCGGCGCTGCTGAACCCCAGGCTGACGAGCATTTCCGAGAGTTCGGCATTCGCTGCGGCGACTGCCGGAGAGACGCCTGTGGCGGCTGGCAGCCCTTTGATGTCGAGTTTGCCTTTTAACTCCAGCACCAGCCGTTCCGCCAGTTTCTTGCCAATGCGCGGCGTGCGCGCCAGCCGCGCCACATCGCCCGTTGCAATCGCCAGCCGCAGTTCATCGGTCGTTCCAGAGGAGAGGAGGTTCAACGCCGCCTGCGGACCGACGCCGGTCACACTGAGGAGCGTCTCGAATAACTGGCGCTGTTCAACCGACGCAAAGCCGTAGAGGGTGAGTGCATCTTCACGGACGAGGAGGTGCGTGAACAGACGCGCTTCGGTTCCGATGTCGCCAAGCGCAGCGAGCACCTGGCGCGGCGCATAGATCAGCCAGCCGACGCCGCCGGTTTCAATCACGGCGTGATCCGCTGCGATAGCGATCAGGGTTCCACGTACCGAAGCGATCATTGCGACTCCGCTGTTCTCTGCTGATTGCGCTCACGCACGAACACTTCTGCACACGCGATGATATCACGGATGCGTTTGCGTTTGACCCGTCGCAGCGCTCTTTGCGGGCTTGCCCAGCGAACCTGTTCGATCATTTCGCCAGGATGAGCGCCAGGGAGGGCAATTGCGTCCGGCGCCACACGCACCAGATAGTAGGTGACGATCTTGCGCCGCGGAAGTCGCCGTCGCGGTGTGATGTACTGAACCTGCGCCACTTCATCTTCGACCGTGCCGGTCAACCCGGTCTCTTCGCGCAACTCGCGCAACAGAGCGGAAGCGTCATCTTCTGTTGAGGCGACCCGACCTTTAGGCAACGTCCAGTAGCCATTGCGCTTTCTGATTAACAGAATCTGGATGCGTCCTCGGGCGTCATAGCGATAGGCGACCGCGCCAACGGCGTAGATCGGTTGTTGATGGGACAGCAGGGACGGTTTACCAGCCACTTTATGCGCCTGTCATAATAATGCGAATATCTGGCGTTTCGGGCAATGATTGGAATCCGCTCGCCTGTCCATATGCCACGTTCTGGCGGGCGCCCACAAAGGGGCGCCCCTACCGCGAACGCCCCCATCATTGTAGGGGCAGGTCCCTGTGCCTGCCCACAGGCGGGCGCCCCGACATCCACACCCGGAACGGCGTAGGGGCAGGCGCCTGCGCCTGCCTGCTGCGGGCGCCCCTGCATTGCGGTCAACCGGCAACCTTCTCTCGTTCAGCGTTCAGCGCATTTCGCAACCGCAGTGAGTTGGTCACGACGAAGACCGAACTGAATGCCATGGCGCCAGCCGCCAGCATCGGGTTCAACTGCCAGCCGGTGAATGGGTAGAGCGCGCCCGCCGCGACCGGGATCAGCAGGACGTTGTAGATGAATGCCCAAAACAGGTTCCAGCGAATGGTGCGCAGGGTGCGCTGGCTCAGGTCGATTGCCTGCGCCACACCGCGCAGATCGCCGCGCATCAGGGTGATGTCGGCGGTTTCCAGCGCCACATCGGCGCCGCTGCCAATGGCGATGCCGACGTCCGCCTGCGCCAGCGCCGGCGCGTCGTTGATGCCGTCGCCGACC
>DAOTWI010000009.1:0-1714 GCA_034436075.1 Roseiflexus sp. | reverse complement strand
CAATACCTGGTCGAAGGCTGCGGGACGCGCCCCGATTTCGTCTACCTGGATGACAGGACGGCGGTGTACATTGACGGTCCGCACCACGCCTATCCTGAACGCGCCGCGCGCGACGCCGCGCAGCAGGCATGCCTGGAGGATGCGGGCTACACCGTCATCCGCTTCGGGCATACCGATGACTGGGACGCGACCCTGGCGCGCTTCCCGTATCTGTTTGGGCGCCTCCCGCCCGGCGGTTGAAGCCGCGGGCGACGGGTGCAAAGCCCACCTGCGCGGGCTAGACGTGGCGATACCGGATGATGTTCTCAAACGCCATAAGCCGCGGGCGACGGGTGCAAAGCCCGCCTGCGCGGGCTGGCGTCCGCCCGCCTGATCGTCGCCTGGCGGCTGATGGACCTTGAATAAATCTACCGCGCTCCGCCTATCCGCCCGGCGGCTGAAGCCGCGGGCTCCTGTTGCGAAGCCCGCCTGCGCGGGCTGGCGTCCCTTACAAGTGTAGAGTTTTTGGGCAAACTCTCATGTTAAGTTGCTCGTTTCAGTCATCAGAATGCCTCAAATCCCCCTCTCCAGCAGAGCTGGAGAGGGGGCGGGGGGTGAGGAAGAAAAAGGCTTCGAGACGCGAAAAACGCACCTCGCTCCTGAAAAACTCTACCCTTGAGAGGGCTGGCGTCCACCCGCGTTCTGATGGGCAGGATGAGCAACCGTGACCTCTGCATGCGCTATGGTAGAATGACAGCGTTATAACGCACGCGAACCGCCCCTGTGTCGCCAGGAACCGAATACGCTTATCCGCCAGAGTGAACTGAGGCGGCTCTATGAACTGGTGGAGCAGAACCAGGCAGTATTTCTGGAGAAATGGCATGAGTACTTCAGCGCATCGAACAACTGACGAGACGATCGTCACCCTTTCGTCAAGAGCTGTTGCAGTACGGAGAAGGCTATGAATCAGGCAGATCTGATCAGGATCTATGAACAGGAGATCAAACCCTTGCCTCGCGCCTTGAGGCTCCAGCTGCTTGTGCGCATCGCTCAGGATCTGAGCGAAACGGAAATGATCGAGCACGAAGGTGAACCGACCCTGCTCGATATGGAAGGTCTGGGCGCCGAGATATGGCAGGGAGTGGATGCGCAACAGTATGTCAATGAATTACGGGATGAGTGGGAAGAGCGGTCATGAAACTCGACGACGCCCTGACTCATGTCATACTTCTGGGGATCGATACTGCACCGTTCATCTATTTTCTTGAACGACACCCTGTGTATGTTGACCGGGTGCGTGCCATATTCAAGCGGATCGCCCAGGGCGACATGCTTGGCATCAGTTCCGTAGTGACCCTTGCCGAGGTGCTAGTACGTCCCAAACAGGCTGGCAATCCTGCCTTTGCACAACACTATCAGCGCCTGTTGCTCCACAGTCGGCATTTCTCACTGCGAATGATCGATACAGATAGCGCCGAGCGAGCAGCCGATCTGCGAGCACGCTACGGCATCCGCATTCCTGGTGCCTTCCAGATAGCAACCGCCCTCCAGAATGGTTGTACCGCTTTTCTCACGAACGATGGTCGGCTTAAGCGAGTGACGGATCTGACAGTGCTAGTCCTTGATGACTTAACATTATGACGATCCCCAACACCTTCGCTACCGGCGCTCTGGTGCGCGCTCGCGGGCGCGAGTGGGTGGTGCTGCCCGAATCGTCCGGCGATCTGCTGGTGCT
>DAOTWI010000008.1:0-4081 GCA_034436075.1 Roseiflexus sp. | reverse complement strand
CCCATCACTCGCAGGTGACAGTCATCGACCTGGGCAGACCGCGCCCATCGCGCACAGGCGACCATGACTTCGGCGCCACCCGCGTGATGACGGTCACCTATGCCAGCGGGGCGCCCCAAACCCCACTCCCCAATCCCTGCTCCCCACTCCCTGCCATCCCAGCGAGACGATCCTCGTCACTGACGCTATAACAGTCGCTCCCCGACCTCAACGGCATCGACCCGGTAATGGCATCCGCGGCTCTGGCGATTGTGTCGCGCCGCCTGTGCGATGATCAGCGCCGCTTCGACGGCGTTGCGCAGCCCGATCAGCCCGTCGCTCAACTTCGTCGTGCGGTAGAACGTTTCGATCTCATTTTGCAGATGGCGCAACTCGCGGATGGCGCGCGACAGACGGCTGCCGGAGCGGATCAACCCCACGTAGTGCCACATAATATTCTGGATCGTCTGCATGTCGCCTTGGATGAGCGCCGGGTCGGAGTCCTCCGTCAACCCCGACTCGTCCCACGGCGGGATGTCGGCGGCTGGCGGCAGGATCGGCGGCTGATCGGCGCTCAACCGCGCCTCGATGTCGCGCGCGGCGCGCACGCCCCATACCAACCCTTCGAGCAGCGATGTCGATGCCAGGCGGTTGGCGCCGTGCAATCCGGTGCAGGCGACTTCGCCGACCGCGTAGAGATTGGCGATGCTCGCCCGTCCCCACTCGTCAGTCAGCACTCCGCCGCAGGAGTAGTGCGCCGCTGGCACCACCGGGATCGGTTCGCGGGTGATGTCCACGCCGACGCGCAGGCATTCGGCGTAGATGTTGGGGAAGCGAGTGCGGATCGTGTCGGGCGCAAGGCGCGATGCGATGTCGAGCAAAACGTGCGAGTAGCCGTGCTCCTCCATTTCGGCGTGGATCGCGCGCGCCACAATGTCGCGCGGCGCCAGGTCTTTCCATTCAGGAGCATACTTGTGCATAAACGGACGACCTTCCGGCGTCAGCAGGATACCTCCCTCGCCGCGCACCGCCTCGCTGATCAGGAACCCTTCGGCGCCAGGAACGGCGAGCGCCGTAGGGTGGAACTGGATGTACTCGGCGTTGACGATGCGCGCCCCGGCGCGGTGCGCCATCGCCAGACCATCGCCGCGTGCGCCAGGGGGATTGGTCGTGTTGCGGTAGAGGCGCCCCAATCCTCCGGTGGCGAGAATGGTGAAGGTGGCGAGGGTGCGATGGACGGTGCGACGTTCCCGCTCGAACACATACGCCCCATGGCAGACGATCGGTTCATAGGCGGCGAGCGGGTTGTGCGAGTGGTGCGGCGAGGTGATCAGGTCAACCGCAGTCAGACCAGTCATCACCTCGATATTCGGGCGCTCGTTGATCGCGGCCATCAATGCGTCGATGATCGCCCTGCCGGTGCCGTCGCCGACGTGGAGGATGCGATTGCGCGAATGCGCTGCTTCTTTGCCATATGCCAGGTCGCCGTTCGGTGTGCGGTCGAACTCGACGCGCGCCGTGCGGATCAGCACCTCTTCCAGCAGACGTGGTCCTTCGTCGGCGAGGAGACGTGCGGCGCGGCGTGACGACGCCCCGGCGCCTGCTTCCAGAATGTCGCGCACCAGCAGATCGGCGGAGTCGCCCGGTCCGCGCCCGATGATGCCTCCCTGCGCATAGCGCGTGTTTGACTCGCGCGGGTCGGTTTCGCGCGTCAGCAGGGTGATGCGGCGGCGCGGATTGCGCGCAAGTTCGAGCGCCGCAGCCGCGCCAGCGATGCCAGCGCCGATGATCAATACATCGGTGGTTTTCATAGCCGTCTCACAATCTAGCGGATTTCTCATGGGAAGATCAACCAAAACCCGGGCAATCACGCTTGCACCTGTGGAGCGGTCGGCGTTGGCTGAGCCTGTCGAAGCCAACGCCGATCGTGGGATTGCCCAATATCTGGTTGATCTTCCTCTCATCAAGGAGAGACGCAAGGGCGCGAAGATACGGACGATTGACTGCGACGCGTTGCGCCTTTGCATCTCTGCGTCCATGAGCGCTGCTGTGATCAACCTATCTGGATCATCCGTTCCACGGCGCAATAGGCGCGCTGGCGGATATCCTCCGGGATCTCGATAACGTAGCGGTTGTACAGCAGCGCGTCGCGGGTATCTTCCAGCGTGATCATATTCATATGCGGGCAGCGCACCATACAGAGCCGCAACATATCCTTGTCCGGGTTCGCCGCCGCAATATTGTCCCCCATCGCGCATTCAGTGAGCAGCAAATAGTGCGGCGCATGCGTCTGCTGCACGTGGCGAATCATCGCATTCGTGCTGCCGGAGAAATCCGAAGCCGCCACGACCTCCGGGCTGCACTCCGGGTGCGCCAGGATGACGACATCGGGGAACTGCGCGCGCACGCGCCGGATGTCGTCGACGGTGAACTTCTCGTGCACCTCGCAGCGCCCGTGCCAGCCGACGAGCTGATAGTCGAGCAGCGCATCGCCATTGACCGGTTGCAGCGTCGGGAAGATGATATGCTTGCCGGTCTCGCGCGCCACATTGCGCGCCAGATACTCGTCGGGCAGGAAGATGACCGTCTCCGCCTTGAGCGACTCGACGACCGCCACGGCATTGGAGGAGGTGCAGCAGATGTCGCTCTCGGCTTTCACGTCGGCGTAGGTGTTGACATACGAAACGACCGGGGCGCCGGGGAAGCGGGCTTTTAGCATGCGCACATCGTCGGCGGTGATGCTTGCCGCTAGCGAACACCCGGCTTTCTCCGACGGCAGCAGCACCGTCTTCGTCGGGTTGAGGATTTTGGCGGTTTCCGCCATGAAGCGCACGCCGCAGAACACAATCACATCTTTGTCCGTCGTGGCGGCTTTGCGGCTCAGATCGAGCGAGTCGCCGGTGAAGTCGGGGATGGAATGGAAGAGCGCCGGCTCCATGTAATTGTGCCCCAGAATCACAGCGTTGCGCTGCTGCTTGAGTTCCAGGATTTCAACTGCCAGTTCCGCCTTGTAATAGAGTTCAAACTCTGGCGCCAGTTTGCCGAGTTTGCGCTGGAGCAAAGCGAACATGTCCTGCGTGTTCATAGCAATCTCCCCGTGGCTTCCTCAGAAGCAAGATAATCGAAACTCACATCAAAAACGCGCGCCGAGTGGGTCAACGCGCCAATCGAAATGTCGTCCACGCCGGTTTCGGCGATCTGCCGGATGGTGTCGAGCGCGACATTGCCCGACGCTTCGAGGCGGGCGCGACCGGCGACCAGGCGCACCGCTTCCGCCATCATCGCGGGGGTCATGTTGTCGAGCATCATGCGCTGCACTCCCAGATCGAGCGCCTCGCGCACATCATCGAGGGTGCGCGCCTCAACCTCGATCTCCAGATGCGGCGCGTGTTCGCGAGCGCGTTCGACCGCAGCGCGCAGCGAACCGGCGAAGTCGATGTGGTTGTCCTTGATCAACACCATGTCGTACAGCCCGATGCGATGGTTGCGCCCGCCGCCGCGCTGCACTGCAAGTTTATCGACCATGCGCAAGCCAGGGGCGGTTTTGCGCGTATCGAGAATAGTAGCGCCCGTTCCGGCGACGGCGTCCACGAACTGGCGGGTGAGGGTTGCAATCCCCGACATCCGCCCCAGGAAGTTGAGCGCCGTGCGTTCGGCGGTGAGCAACCCACGCGCCGGACCGCTGACGAGCGCGAGGGTCTGCCGGTTGGTCACGCGCTCGCCCTCGGCAACCAGCGCCGTGAAGATGATCCGTTCATCGACCATGCGATACACCGCCTGCGCCACATCGAGCCCGGCGACCACGCCGTCCTGCTTGGCGATGATCCGTCCGCGCATCGTGACATCCGGCGGCACGATGCTGTTAGTGGTGACGTCCCCCGGTCCAATATCCTCCGCCAGCGCGCGGCGGATGGCGTCGAGGATGTCAGGGTGGAGTGCGGGATTTAGTGTCATTTTTACACTATTCCTGTGTGAAATAAAAATCGGCGTTCCGCCTGTTAGTGTCAATGCTACTCTATTTAGAGATGATTGTCAAGTTGGGGGAAGGTTAAGACGAGGCGCGAGGCGTGAGGGGCGAGGGGCGAGGGGCGAGGCGAGGGGT
>DAOTWI010000007.1:0-5372 GCA_034436075.1 Roseiflexus sp. | reverse complement strand
TGCAGAGACGTTGCAGTGCAGAGACGTTGCACTGCAACGTCTCTTCTGCCCCGCACGCCGATCCCTAACCCTTCGCCCCTGCCATTGCCGCCGCCGCGCGCGTTTCGGGCGAGACCGCGCTCACCCGCAGCGCCGACGCCGCCAGCAGGATCAGCGCAATCCAGACGGCATCCGCCAGGAACAGGTGCACCAGTTGCATCCAAACCGGCGCCTGGAGCGCGACGTTGATGTACCCGGCAACGAGTTGCACGGCGTATAACGCCGTCAGCGCAATCGCCAACCAGCGTGTTGCAGCGCCAGGGCGCGCCGTGCTCGTATACCACGCCGCCACCACCACGAATGCGCCAAAGCCAATGGCGATGGCGGGGTGCATCATGCGGATCGAGACGATCGCCGACACGAGCGGCGCCAGGTCTTCCTCGCTCCCGCCCGCGCGGGTATGCGCGAAGAAGAGGGTATCGCCAAGCGCAATCACCGCGCCGGTCATTCCCACCAGGATCATCCCGACCATGCCGGTGATCAGCCAGGAGGCGACAGCGCCCTGACCGCGCAGGCGGATCGGCTCGCCTCCCGACGCCCACCACCCGGTCAGGGTAATGCAGGCGAGCAGGATGAACGTATTCAGCAGGTGCGCCGCCATCGAAACGGCGCGGGTCAGCGACGCATTGTGCGCAACTAACTCGAACAGCACCAATCCGGCGCCCAGTAGCGCCTCGGTGATGATGAACACCATCGAGAGCATCGCGCCGCGCCGCACAATGTGACTGCGGGGGTACGCACGGTACGCCCACACCAGCATGCCGGCGACCATCAGCAACGCCACGCCGCTCGTCATGCGGTGCGTGAATTCGATCATCGTTTCGACCGCCGGTTCCCGTGGAATGACTTCGCCGTTGCAGAGGGGCCAGTGACTGCCGCACCCCGCGCCCGAACCGGTCGCGCGAACGAAGGCGCCCCACAGAATGACCAGCAGATTGTAAACCAGCACGCCCCATGTGTACAGTGCAAAACGATTGCGCGTCACCATTGAAGATTCCTTCCCAGGCGCTCTGGATGCGCATCATGTCACGCCGTGCATTGTATATCTGAGTCTGGCGAATGGTCAAGCCGTCATACACTCATGTGTAGCTGTTCACGCGCTTTCCAGGAGCACAGGCGTGATGTGCGCGACCTGGGGCGGCGGGGCGGCATACGTTGGCGCTTGCTGAAGCCATTCCGCCGCCGCTTCTCCTTTTCGGGGGCTGCTCCAAACCCCCATTTGGGCGACCGATGGCATCGTTTCCACCACCCGTGAACAGTTGCGATCATTTTACCATTTGTTGACTTTACAAACTCATGGTATACTCAGGTAAGAACTCTTCCTGTACACGCCACCAGATCCGTTGCCGCGCATGCACCGCTCGTTCAGGGTCAGGCACTGCCCCTGGCGCCGCGTCATTAAGAGGAGGCCGCCTGTGATCAAACGCTCTAAGACGTCTGACCTCGAACGAATGGCGCGTGAGGCCGGGTATCGTGTCACCGGCATCGAGCAGTTGCGCAGCAACCGCTGGTTGCTGACCCTGAGCGATGGCGATGAGCGCACCGTTCTGGTGCTGGCGCAGGCGCGCCCGTTGATCGGCGCCGCCGATGTGCAGGACCTGTGGGAACTGGTACGGCTGCGCAATCCGGCAACCGGCATTCTCCTGGCGATCGAGGGGAGTTTCAGCCATGCTGCGCAGCACACGTGCGCCGAACTGCGCGATCGACGGTTGCACCTCTGCACATCGCTGCCGCCAGCCGCACCCCCGGCATTTGAAGAATCATCGGCACGCGGCGTCCTGGCGTCGTCACGCTAGAGACGTATTCGAATCGCTGGTATGGTTTTGAGAGAATAATCCGCTATCTCCAGATCGAACCTGCGCAGGCGGGCTTTGCACCCGGAGCCCGCGGCTGATCGTTGTTGAGCGCATCATCCGGCATCGCTCGGTCGAGCCCGCGCAGGCGGGCTTTGCACCCGGAGCCCGCGGCTTCAGCCGCCGGGCGAACGATCGAATAGCAGAATAATGATTCAAAGTCCATCAGCAGCCGGGCGAACGATCGAATAGCGGAATAATGGTTCAAAGTCCATGTCAATGCGACAGCACCTGCGAGAGGAACAGTTTCGTGCGCGCTTCGCGCGGATCGCCGAACATCTGATCGGGCGCGCCGCTCTCCACAATCTGCCCCTGGTCGAAGAAGTACATCGTATCAGCAACGGCGCGGGCAAACCCCATTTCGTGCGTGACGACGATCATCGTCATGCCGCTCTCTGCCAGTTCGACCATGACATCGAGCACTTCCTTGATCATTTCCGGGTCGAGCGCCGAGGTCGGTTCATCGAAGAGCATGATCTTCGGCTGCATCGCCAGGGCGCGCGCAATCGCAACGCGTTGCTGCTGGCCGCCGCTCAACTGCCCTGGATACTTGCGCGCCTGTTCGGGAATGCCGACCCGCTTCAGCAACTGCATGGCGATCTCTTCCGCCTGCGCCTTCGTCCATCCCCGCACCCAGATCGGCGCCAGCGTGATGTTGTCGATGACGGTAAGGTGGGGAAAGAGGTTGAACTGCTGGAAGACCATGCCGGTTTCCATGCGGATGCGCTCGATGTTGCGCACGTCGTGGGTCAGTTCGATGCCATCCACGATGATCTGGCCGCGCTGATGCTCCTCCAGCCGGTTGATCGTGCGGATGAAGGTCGATTTGCCGGAGCCGGACGGACCGAAGACCACCACGACTTCGCCCCGGCGCACATCCATATTGATGCCGCGCAGCGCGTGGTAATTGCCGTACCACTTATGCACGTCACGGCAGACGATGATCGGATCGGCGGTTGATTGTGCGTTGGCGCTCATACCTGAATTACCGTCCTGTGTGCAGTTGCGCTTCCAATCGCTGGCTGAACGCCGACATCAAGTAACAGAAGACGCCGTAGACAAAAGCGACAAAGGTGTAGACTTCCGCCTGCAACCCCAGAAAATCCGGCTGCGCCAGGACAGTTC
Organism: Roseiflexus sp.; assembly: GCA_034436075.1. Classification (GTDB taxonomy): domain Bacteria; phylum Chloroflexota; class Chloroflexia; order Chloroflexales; family Roseiflexaceae; genus Roseiflexus. Next base: position 2,355 of record DAOTWI010000007.1, on the reverse strand, counting down.
TGGCGATGCCCATGAGGTCGAGCAGACCGACAATCACCACCAGCGACGTGTCCTTGAACAGGGCGATGAACTGCCCGACCAGGATCGGGATCACGGCTCTGAGCGCCTGCGGCAGGATGATGAGCAGCGTCATCTTCCACGAACTCAAGCCCAATGCGCGCGCCGCTTCGTACTGGCCGCGCGGGATAGACTGCAACCCGCCGCGCACATTTTCGGCGAGATAGGCGGCGCTGAAAATGATCACTCCCGCCATCGCGCGCACCACCCGGTCGATTGTCACGCCTGGCAGGAACAACGGCAGCATCAGTTGCGCCATGAACAGCACACTGATGAACGGCACGCCGCGGATCAGTTCGATGTAGATCACACAGAGCCAGTTAATCACCGGCAATTTCGACTGCCGTCCCAACGCCAGCAGGACGCCGAGCGGGAAGGAGAACGCTATCCCGACCACCGTGAGCAGCAGGGTGAGCAGCAACCCGCCCCACAGGTTGGTCGGCACAGACGGCAGCGCGCTATCAGCAGCGCCAAACCCGCTGACCAGCACAAACAGGATCGGGAAATAGAGAATCCAGCCAATGATGCTGACCCGTTGCAACGCCGCGCCCCAGCGCCAGCTCAACGCATACCCGACGACACCGGCGATGCCGGTGATCACCAGCGCGACGCGCGATGTCTCATCGGATGTGATGATCGCCAGAACAAAGGGAAGCGCGCCAAACGCCATCGCCCCGCCGCGTTGCATCCTGCCCCAGATGCCCCACGACATGCCGATCAGGAACGCCAGCAGCGCCACGCATGCCCAGATGCGCCAGAGCGCCGTCACCGGATACTGCCCGACCATAAACAGACGCAGGTTGGCGCTGATGACTTCCCAGCGCGCCTGTGTGAACGTCCATTCCAGGAGGCCGCGCACCAGCAGCGCCGTCAGCGCCAGCATTACAACCGTGATCAGCGCGTTGTACCAGGTGCTGAACAGGTTCTTGTGCAACCAGCGCACGACGCTGTACCGTTCGATTGGCGGCGGCAGCGCCTCTGCGGTTTTGGAAACGGTCGGCGTATTGGCGCTCATCGTCAACGCTCCACCAGACGGACGCTGCGGTTATACCAGTTCATGATTAGCGACGTGAGCAGGCTCAGGATCAGGTAGACCGCCATCACCACGGCGATCATCTCGACGGCGCGCCCGGTCTGATTGATAATCGTGCCGGAGATGGCGAACAAATCAGGATAGCCAATAGCGACGGCGAGCGTCGAGTTTTTGGTCAGGTTCAGGTACTGGTTGGTAATCGGCGGAATGATCAGGCGCAGCGCCTGTGGAAAGACGACCAGCCGCAGCGTGCGCGACGGCGTCAGCCCCAGGGCGCGCGCCGCTTCGACCTGTCCTTTGGGCACCGCCTGAATGCCAGCGCGCACCACCTCGCCGATGAACCCGGCAGTGTAGATGACGAGACCGATCAGCAACGCCATGAACTCCGGCGACAGCACCCGCCCGCCCTGGAAGTTGAACCCGGCGATTTCCGGGTACGAGAGGGTCAGCGGCGGTTGCGGCAACGCGACCCACCCGACCAGCGCAATCACTGCTACGGTCAGCAGCGGGGGCCAGACCAGCGGACGCGGACGGCCACTGCGTTCCTGCCACCAGCGCATAGCGAACCCGACCAGCGCACCCGCGATCAGCGCACCAACCAAGACAGACACGTACATCGACCAGGTATCGGTCGGCTCGCCCCAGGGCATCGCCACGCCGCGATTGCTCAGATAGACCGGACCGACGCTCACCGCCTGCCGCGCGCGCGGCAGTTTCAGAAAGAAGGCGGTGTAGATGAAGACGAGCAGCACCAGCAGCGGCACATTGCGCATAATCTCCACAAACACCCACGCCATGCGATTGACGAGCCAGTTGCTGGAGAGACGCGCAACGCCGACCACAATGCCGAGGATTGTGGAGAGCACAATGCCCAGGAGGCTGACCAGGATCGTATTGAGCAACCCGACCTGCAACGCGCGCGCAAAGGTGTCGCTGCTGCTGTACGCAATCAGGGCATCGCTAATATCGAACCCGGCGCCGCTATTGAGGAAATCGAACCCCAGCGCCAGCCCCTGCTGCTGGAGCGATGTAAACATGTTGCGCAGCGCCACCGAACCAACCCAGAGAACCAGCGCCAGGAAGAGAACCTGAACGGCAATCTGGATGACTCGTTCGTCGCGCCAGAAGGCGCGGCTCAGTCGTATTGGCGATGAGGGGCGCGGCGGCGCTTCCATGGCTGGCACTTATCTACAATGGACTTTGAATAATTATTCCGCTATCCGTTCGTCCGCCCGGCGGCTGAAGCCGCGGGCTCCTGCTGCGAA
>DAOTWI010000006.1:0-3347 GCA_034436075.1 Roseiflexus sp. | reverse complement strand
GGGGACGCACTGGCGGGCGTACACCGCTGGCGTGGATCAACGTCCAGTCGTGCGCCATCGCTCTCAGGTGACGGCCATTTGCGCCCCGCCGCCAGGGGACGCACTGGCGGGCGTACACCGCTGGCGCTGATCAATTCCCCCGCTGCGCACCGGTTGCTTTCATAAGACGATCAACCGGATATTGGACAATCTCGTGCTCAGCACTGGCTTCGACAGGCTCAGCCAACGCAGGTTGAGCCTGTCGAAACCAACGCCAACCGCGCCACAGATGCAGGCGTGATTATCCAGTTGAGATTGATCTTTCTGTCAGGCGACAGAACTGACGCGGTGGCGCGTTTTCTGGCTTCGCCAGAGCCTGCGGCAGCGTGGCGCTCCCGATCAAGGTGGTGCAGTGCGGCGGCAATGCCGCCGCACTGCACCACAAAAGAAGACAAGTACCGCTCTGCCGTCAGTTGACAGTCATCCTTCGCCTGCGATTACGAGGCAGGTGCGTAATCCATCACCCATGCGTACAATTAGCGCGTCTCTGGTAATGTCCGTCTGCTACACTGCCATCAGTGCACTCGCTCGCGCTCACTGAAGATACCATTAGCGCCCGGCGCTGCGAGGTGAATGGGTATGCTCCTGCATTCTCTACGTTCGCGCATCCAGTACAAAATTATTATTCCGTTCCTGCTGCTGACGTTGCTGGTGGCGCTTGCCGGATCGACGACGGCATTCCTCTTCGTGACCGGCAATGCGCAGGAACGCATCAATAATCAACTGGAATCAACTGGCGCAGACTGCGCGCGTTGTCGCGGATGCCATCGTGCGCCAGGAGAGCAGCAACCTCACGTTTCTGCGCGAACTCGTGTTTGCCGGATCAAACGCCGATACCGGCGCCCCGGCAGTAGCCGACGCTCTCGCCGTGGGAGACGCCGCCGGGCTTGGCGCAGCGGTCGATCCTTTCGTGCGCATCAGCCAGCGGCGTGGCGTGCGCCTGGATCGCCTGATCATCTTCGACAGCGCCGGGAGAACGGTGCTGGATCGCGAACGCGCTGAAGATGCGCCCACCGCCTGGATCGATCATCCGCCGCGCGATATGTCGAGGGGCTGGTTTGTGCAGCGCATTCTGGCGGGCGCTGCCGATGCGCGCGGCGATAAGTACGCCGGGTTGCTCGATACCGGCGATGGCGGACGCTACTTCTTCACCGTCGCGCCAATCAAACAGGACGAACGCATCATCGGCGGCGCCGTAGTCGCCACGCGCCTCAGCGGGTTGCTCGCCGATCTTGCTGCTCAATCGCAGTCCGCAATTGTCACGGTGTACGATCCGGCAACGGGGAAGGCGTTTGCCAGCTCCATCGAACCGGTGGCCGGTCTTGCTGCGCTCGACACGCGCTCCGATGTGATCGATCATCTCCAAATGCTGCTGTCCGCCGCGCCCGAACGCGGCGTGTTCGATACTGCCATGGTCAATGATCGCCAGTATCAACTGGCGTTTGCTCCCCTCGTGGTGCGCGGCGACGTGGTTGGCGCGCTATCGGTCGCCCTGGCAAGCGACTACGTCATTGGCCCCTGGTCCGACATCCGCTCGTCACTGGTGGGTTTGACCATCGTGCTCATGGCGGCAATCGTTGGTTTGGGCGTCTCCATCGCGCGCCAGATCACGCTTCCCGTTGAAGAGCTCCTGTCGGTCGCACAGGATGTGACCGGCGGCAACCTCGATCGCCGCAGCGCGGTGCATAGCGAGGATGAAATCGGCAAACTTGCCAGCGCATTCAATACCATGACCAGCCACCTGTTGGCGCTGTACAGCGCGGTGCGCGCCGAAGCCGGTCGCCGCGCTGCGATTGTGGAAAGCATTACCGACGGGGTGATCGTCTGCGATGCCGCTGGCCGGATCGAACTCCTCAATCCGGCAGCGCGACGGATTCTCGGATTGCCGGACGACGACCCATCACCGGCATCCATCACCGATGTGCAATTCGAGCCGTTGGGCGCTGATGCGCCCCACTTTGGCGGCGCACGCTCGCCAGACCTGTTTCGGCTCGGCGAACGCATTGTGCGCGTGGTGCGCGCGCCAGTTTTCACCAGCGAAGGTGACATGCTTGCCACCGTAATTGTGCTGCACGACATGACCCATGATGTCGCCATCGACCGGGCGAAGACCAATTTCATCGCGACGATTTCGCACGAACTGCGCACGCCGCTGACCATTATCAGCGGCAATGCCGATCTGTTGGGGCGTCAACTGCTCGGACCGCTTTCTGAAGAACAGCAGACGCTAGTTAGCGGCATCCACGCCCACGCGCGCACCATGACTTCATTGGTAAACAATGTCATTACGATCGCCGGTCTCGATTCGGGCACGCTGACCTTCGACGCCGAACCAATCGCGCTTGCTGATGCCTTGCAGCGCGTCATCGGGTCAACCCGGCGGACTGCCGCCGCCAAAGGATTGACATTCGAGGTTGCCATTCCCGACGATCTGCCGGATGTGCTCGCCGATCCGGTGCATCTGCCGCAGGCGCTTGCGCAACTGCTCGATAATGCCGTGCGGTACACATCATCTGGAATGGTGCGCCTGAGCGCAGCGCGTTGCGGTGATGTCGTGCGCATCGATGTGAGCGATACCGGTCCGGGCATCGGAGCGGAACAGCGTGAAACCTTGTTTACGCGCTTCGCGCGCGGCGCCGAAGGACTCAATTCGTCAGAACGCGGCATGGGTCTCGGTCTGGCGATTGCCAGTGAACTGATCCAGCGTCAGGGCGGTTCGCTGTGGCTCGAACATTCGTCTCCTGAAGGAAGCGTCTTTCGCCTGACTCTGCCGTGTGTCACAGATGAAGCAGTTGATAAACAGAACCCGGCCGTTGCATCCATCGCGTGACCGTGCATTGACGGTGGCGTTGATTACCGCAACCATTGTTGTCGGCGTCATCGGCACGATGGCGCTTGCTGCACTTGTGCTCTGGCTGCTGACGCCGCGTGGCGCGATCTACCCGCAGAGTCTCCTCTCTCGCCTGAATGCCGATTATCGTCCCTGGCTGGCAGCCGACCGTCCGCAATTGCCGCCGATTGCCCTTGATGCGATCCGTCAGATTGAACAGGATGCCGTGCCGGAAGAGACTGGCGGTGGATCGCTTGTGCCGCCCGCCTATGCGCAACCGGCAGCAAGCGCAACCGGCACGGTTCCGGCGTCGCCAACCGCCACGGCAACCGCCGTTCCGACTGCCAGTGCAACGCCAACACAGGCGACGCCATCTCCTTCGACAGTCGTTGCCAGTCCCGTCCCTTCCGCAACCGCTGTGGCCGCCGCTGTCCCGCCGCCCCCAATGGTTGCGCCGCCAACTGCAGCGCCGCCTCCG
>DAOTWI010000005.1:0-2769 GCA_034436075.1 Roseiflexus sp. | reverse complement strand
GTGAATGCGACAAGGGTTATGTCCATGAAAATCAGTCGCATACTTGGTCTTCAAATCACGGTCATCCTGATCTTCGCCATCCTCATCGGGCGGCTCTATCAGTTGCAACTCGTCGAGGCGCAGGCGGATCAGTTCCGTTATACCACGGCGGTGCGCGTGATGCGCTATCTGCCGATGCGCCCGTTGCGCGGCGAGGTGTTCGCCAGCGATGGGCGCACATTGCTCGCGCAGACGGTTCCCATCTACACCGTCGCCATCCGACCCGCCGATCTTCCTGTCGATCCTGCGTCGCGGGCGCAGGTCTTTGCGCACCTCAGCCAGGCGATTGGCATCACCAGCACCCTGATCGTTTCCCCCGCAACCGCGCTTGACCGCGACCCGGTGCTGCGCAGCGATCTGATCCAGGGTCTCGGCGCCGAAGCCGTCGCGCGTGCGCAGCGTGTCGAACCGCCGCTACGGGCTGAACTTGCAGTGACGCCTGACCAGTGGGCGGCGATTAATGATCTGGTTGCTCGCTATGATCGTCTGATCCGGGTTGAATCTCAGTCTGCAACGCTCGATGGTGCGCCAGCGTTGGCATCCGCGCCGCTGACGGCGACGCTGACGATCTCACCGGCATCGGCGCTGCCATTCAATCTGGCGCTGCGTGAAGACCTCATTCAGGCGGCTGGCGATCAGGCGGTCGCGTCGTTCGGATCACCGGTTTCATGGCTGCGCATCGAAGCGTCCCCATCCTCGACTCTCAATGCGCTCCGTTTATCGACGGCGTACAGCGATGTGCTGACCCTGGAAAATCCGGTTGCCGCGATGGTCGAACGCGCGAATATTCCAGGGTACCAGACGCTGACCATTCGTGAGGATATTCCGCATACCATCGCACTGGCGCTAATTGAAAACGCTGCCGCTCTGCCAGGGGTTGTCATCGAGCAGGATTACCGCCGGCGGTATCCGTTGAGCGCCGAAACGCCGTCACTATCGTACATTCTGGGGTATATCGGACGGGTCAGCCAGTGCGAACTGGTGCGCCAGAATCCGGCGCGTTCGTGGATGCGCGGGTTGCTTGAGTCGATTGGCAATTCGATTGAATGTGGCATCATTCAAAAGCAGATCAATCCCTACGAATTGGGGCTGCCGCGCTATCTCCCCGATGACCGCATCGGCAAATTCGGCGTCGAAGCCAGTTATGAAGAAGAGTTGCGCGGGCAACTCGGCATGCAGGAAGTGCTGGTCGATGCGCTCGGTCGCCCCGTGCGCCCGCCGCAGACGATCAAAGCGCCGCGCGATGGGTATAACCTGGCGCTGACAATCGATGCGCAATTGCAGCGCCAGACGGAGATCATTCTGCGCAACTGGATCGATGAAAGCGAGCGCCGCCGGCAGGCAATGCCCGACCGCTTCGCTTACAAGCGCAATTACGATCCGATCCGCAGCGGTGTGGCGATTGTGGTCGAGGTGAAGACCGGGCGCATCCTGGCGATGGTCAACTGGCCCGCCTACGACAACAATATCTGGGACCCGGCGCGCAGCGCCGAATTGCAGGAGTTGTTCTTTCCGAGCGATCCAGAAAAACAGAAAGAACTGGCGCGCCTCTCGCTGCAAACGAACCGGGCGATCAGTGGCCAATATCCGCCTGGTTCGACCCTCAAACAGTTCGACGCCGCCATCGCCCTCCAACGGGGCGTCATCGCCGAGAATACGATGATCCGCGACCCTGGCAGATTACTTGTGGAAGACCAGTATGTGTCCGGCGTCGTCTACCAGTATGTCAACGCTTCGTCGCGCGACAACGGCAAGATCGATGTCCGTCAGGCGCTGAAGGTGTCGTCGAATATTTTCTTTATGTCGGTCGCGGGCGGCAACCGTGAAAATGTGATCAACCTGAAACCGGAAGATCAGAGTATCGAGAAGGGATTGGGCATCAGCGCGCTGGCGGAAGGTCTTGGCTGGTTCGGCTTCGGCGAGCCGACCGGCGTGCGCCTGCGGGGTGAGGAAGCAGGGCGTGTGCCGACTCCTGCCTGGAAGCAGCGGGTGCTGCGTTCGGCGTGGACGACGGGCGACACCTACAATGCCGCGATCGGGCAGGGCAACCTGGAGGTGACCCCGCTGCAACTGGCGATGGCGTCAGCCGCGATTGCCAACAATGGCTTGCTCTACCGTCCGCAGATTGTCCGCGCTATCACTGATGCGAACGGGAACGTCATCCGCGAGGTTCAGCCGGAACTGATCCGCCGCATTCCGGTCGACCCGAAGCACTTCCAGGTGGTGCGCGAAGGGATGCGCCTGTCAGTCACGGAGGGGTCGAATATCGCTGCGCGCGATCAGTGCTCCGGGTTGAGCATCGCCGGGAAGACCGGCACGGCTGAATTTGGTCCGCTGATCACCATTCCCAACCCCGATGGCAGAGGAACGCGCGAGGTGCGCCAGAGCCACGCCTGGTTCGTCGGCTTTGCACCCTACGAAGACCCGGAAATCGAGGTGCTAGTGTTGGTCGAGGGGGCGGGTGATATGAATGATGGTTCTGCCACGATCGCTGTGCCGGCAGCGACGCAGATCATGCAGGCGTATTTTGGCGTCACGCCGCCCGATCCCTTGCCGCGGGGCTGCCAGCAGGGCATGCCGCCGCTCCCGCCGCGCTTCAGTACGCCTTCCGCCGAACCTGCCGCCAACCCGCAACCGAATGGTCAGCGGCGGTAAGGCGCTGGTGTAGATGACCGTCACCCGGAGGGTAATGGGCGCTGCCCCAGCCGGCGCGCGCAGCGCCTCGGATGG
>DAOTWI010000004.1:0-2339 GCA_034436075.1 Roseiflexus sp. | reverse complement strand
CGAGGCGCTGGCGCTGCAATGGCGGCTCGCCGTGCAACGCGACGACGCGCCGCCGCCAGGGAACGTGTTGCGCGCCGCGGTCGATACCCTGTCGGCGAAGATCGCGCTCTACCGCTCAATGGCTGGCGAGATGCGCCTGGAAACGCCAGATCGCGACCTGAACCGCTACTGGCAGGCGGCGCGGCAAAATGTGCGCATGCTCATGGCGGATTATCGCCCGGCGCTGGCGCCATACCTGCTGGCGGGATTGCCGGAGTACCCGCAACTCTTTGGCTGCGATACGGCGTACAGCGTACCGGGCGTGGTCGCTGGCGGCTTCGCCGAGGTTGCCCGCAGCGCGCTCGAAGAACTCGGCAGGTATGCCTGGCGCGCCTGTAGCCGCGTCCCTCACGAAATCACCACGAATGGGCGCGTCTACCATCCGGGCAATATCCAGGAAACCCCACAGTTCGCCGCCGCCTGCTGGGACTATGCGCGCTGGAGCGGCGACCTGGCATTCCTGGAGCGGATGTATCCGGTGTGCGTCGAAGGACTGGAGCATTTCAGCGCAACGCTCGAAGGGCGCGGCTACCCGATCGGCGATGGCGTTGTCGAAGTTGTCGGGATGGGCGCATGCAAACTCGATACGGTCTGTTACCTCTACCAGGCGCTGGCATCCCTGCGCGAGATGGCGCTGGCGCTGGGACGACCGCGCGACGCGATCCGGTTCGCCGGGTACGCGGGAGCGCTGGCGGCGCGCTTTGAGAACGACTGGTGGATCGAGCAGGAAGGGATGTATGCCGACTCGTTGCACCTCGATGGCCGGCCGCAGTTCGACGGTCACTGGACCGTTGTGCTGCCGGTGGTGACTGGCATCGCTTCCCCTGAGCGCGCGCAACGAGTGATGGATCGCATTCTGCGTGAGTGGGTCAATGAGTGGGGCATGGTGCACACGCGCAGCAGAGACTCACGGGTCTGGACGCTGCCGACCGGTCTGCTGGCGCTGGCGGCGTTTCGTTACAGACAGGCGGACGCCGGTCTCCGGCTGCTGCGGTGCATCGGCGCAACGGCGCGCCACGGAACGCTGGGAACGCTGAAGGAACTGATCCCGCAGGGATTGTGCTTCATTCAACTCTGGTCGGCAGGGCTGCTGCTCCAGGGGATCGCCGAAGGACTCCTGGGTCTCAACCCACAGGCGCAGCGACGCGAATTGAGCATCGAACCGCGCCTGCCATCGACCTGGCAAAGCGCGGCGCTCCACGGGTTGCGCGTGGGCGATCACACGCTCGACCTCCACATCGCGCCAGAGGCAACCGAGATCCGTCACCTGAAAGGGAACACACCCCTGTTGGTGCGCTACCGCAGCGCGCCCGACCAGCTATGGCGCGAAACGCACCTCACGCCGGGAAGCCAGGCAAGGCTGGCGCAGGACGATTGACCCTCTTAACGTTGTGTTAGAGTTTGCCCCATGAGCGCCTGAACGTCTTGACGGTCACCACGCAGCGCATCATAATACCTCATACGCGGAGCTTCTCTCCGCCAGACTTCCAGAGGTGTACGCTATGGACGATGAACCCATGTTCGAAACAACCCAACCGATCCAGACATTACCGCTGATCCCGCTCGATGGCGTGGTCATCTTTCCCTACACTGTCGTGACCGTGCCGCTCAACGACGAGGTTGAGGCGGCAGCGCACGCAGCAATGAAAGAAGGTCAACTGGCGTTGCTGGTTGCCTACCGGCGTGATGCGCCGGAGAACGCGCCGCTCGCGCTGCGGCTGCACCGCGTCGGCGTGGTTGCGCGCATCGAGCAGATCGGGCGCCTGCCGAACGGTGCGAATGGCATGGTCGCGCGCGGTCTGGTGCGGGCGGAACTGCGCGAGCAGACCCAGGAGCAGCCGTACCCGCGCTTCACGTATGTCGAGCGCCACGACCATATCGAGCGCACCGAAGAACTCGAGCAGTTGATGACCGAGGTGCATGCCGCGATCGACGCGGTGCTGGAACTGCGCCCTGGCATTCCCCAGGAGATTCGCAACTTCGTACGCAGCATCGACGATCCCGGCCATCTTGCCGATAACACTGGCTACTCGCCGGACTACACCTTCGAGGAGCGGCAAGACCTGCTCGAAACCTTCGATGTGGTCGAGCGCCTGCGCAAGGTGCTGGCGTTCTACCGCAAGCAACTGGCGCTGATGGATGTGCAGGCGCGCCTGCGGCAGGAAGTGCAGGACGCGGCAGCGCGGCAGCAGCGCGAGTTCTACCTGCGCCAGCAATTGCGCGCTATTCAGAAGGAACTGGGCGAGGACGACACCGAGGCGGACGAACTGGCGGAACTGCGCGAGCGACTCGACGCGGCG
>DAOTWI010000003.1:0-1570 GCA_034436075.1 Roseiflexus sp. | reverse complement strand
CCGCAGACGCTCGACATGGCGCGGTTGCCGTGCTTGGCGACGGTTGCGCCTGCGCCAGCGGCGATGAAGGCGGCGGTTGTCGAGATGTTGAACGTGCCGGCGCCGTCGCCGCCGGTGCCGCACGTGTCGAGCAGCGGACCGTCGAAGTGGACAGGGATGGCTTTGGCGCGCATAACCCGCGCCATGCCAGCGATCTCGGCGTCGGTTTCGCCCTTCAGATGGAGCGCCGTCAGCAGCGCCGCCACCTGCGCTGGCGTTGCAACGCCGGTCATAATCTCTTCCATCGCTTCGGCAGCCTGGTCCTCGGTGAGATCATGGCCCCGAACGATCTGGATGATTTGATCACGGATTGGCATTGGCAGGCTCCTGTGTCGGTTTGGGTTCGACCAGAAACGTCGGCGGCGCTGCGCCGCCGGCAGCAACGTTCAGTTTGGCAGCGGTGGCGATGCGCGTCAGGCATCCGACTGCGCGGTCGCCGTAGAGACACGGGTCGGCATCGACATAATATGAGGTCAACATCATCCCCGCGTTGTCCGACCAGGTCGGGTAGGGTTCTTCCGGCGCCGGCACGCGCTCCTGGAGCACGGACGGCGCTTCGAGCGCGCGTTCAAGCGCCCCTTCCCATACCAGCGGCGAGGTTTCCCATCCCAGGATCACTCCTTCGCCGCCATACGCATCGTTCGGTTTGAGCGCCAGGCGCTCGCGGTGACGGCGGGCAAAGTCGAGGAGATCGACCCGTTCGCCCTGGTAGCGAGTTGTCCCTCGCTGTACCAGCCGCGTCCAGGGAATGTGGCGCGCAACCGCCATCGCCGACTCGGCGTCGAGAATGCCGCTCGCCGGTCCTTCGTCGTCGGAGAGCAGCCACATGATCAGTTTAGTGTGCGCCGGTTTCGTGCGAAACGGATTGACGACGCACACCACGCGGTCGGCGTAGGCGCGGATCAGCGGGTGGTGCAGGTCGTACATGGCGAGGAATTCGTGCTGCAACAGGCGACGGTAGACCAGATCGACCGGTCGCCAGGAAGCGCCGCCGTCTGCCAGGCGCGTTTCGACATACAGCCGTCCCCCCTGGTATTGCAGGTCGTCCGGCGTGCATACGACGGTCGGCAGACCGTCTGCCTCGAAGCGCTGCTGGAGATACTCGAACTCGGACCAGGTCGCCACGCCGGGGAAATCGACGATGGCGACCGTCGGGGTTCCCCGTCCGCCCCAGGCGCGGTAGGCATCGAGCAGCATCTGCTGCAACCCCTGGCGCACCGGCAGCGCCGTCGTCTGGAAGGTCTCGCGGAATGCCGCCATCATTCGGGTCTGGTCGAAGATACTGGCAAGCGCCTCGTCGTACCCGATCCCGGCGGGCGACTCGACATTCGCTTCGATGAACCAGCACCACGCGCCATCCGGCGCCAGAAATCCGTCGAGGCGACCGAACAGGGTGGCGCCGGGGTAGCCGGGGTCGATGGCGAGCAGTTCGCGCTCCGCCGGGGTGAGACGGTAGGGCGTCAGGATGGTCGAGTCGGTCAGCGCGGCGGCGCTCACGGCGCGAATGGCGCGCCCGACGAGCGACGCGGCG
>DAOTWI010000002.1:0-3768 GCA_034436075.1 Roseiflexus sp. | reverse complement strand
GCCTGCACCAGATCGCCTTCGGCGACCAGAATATCGGCGACGCGACCGGGAACGGTGAACCCAAGCGCCGCTTCCTGGCGCGGCTCGATACGGCCGGTGGCGCTGATGCCGGCAATGAGCGTCTCACGGGTGACAGTCACCGGCGCGCCGCCTTGCAGCGGATCGGCGCCGCTGCCCGCCAGTCGCGGTACGACGAGGGTGGCAATCACGGCGACAATCAACACTGCGGCAATGATCACCGGCAGCGAAGGGCGGGGAAAACGTATGCCAGGTTTCGCCTGTGGAACAGAAGTCACGACTCGCTTCTCCTTTTGAACAAAACAGGATCACTGCCCTCCTGCCACAATCGCAGAAAGGCGATCAGAAAACGGCGGTGTTCGACTAACGCGCGGCAGTGCCGTAGAGGAACAGATCGACAAGAGTCTCGGCAGAGAAATGATCCGTCGAGATCGCCTGATACATGTCGCTGCGCTCAGGTTCGACCGGCGGCGCCATCTGGCGCTGGAAACCTTCCATCAGACCAAGGAACAGCATCGCCAGATCGCTGGCGCTGTGGCCTCGCAGTTCGCCGCTGTCGATTCCCTGTTGCATCACATCGCGCAGCGGGTCGACCATGTAGCGTTTGAACGCCTCAGCCAGACGCCGCTGGCGTTCCGGGCTCAGGTGCTCACGCGCCTGATGCCGCATCATGCGCGTGTCGCTGTTCGGCTCGTGGAGCAGCACCTGCGCCAGCGCCGCCAGGCGACCGCGCGTATCGGGCTGATCGGCGATGGCGCGCCGCATCGTCGCGTACATTTCCGCCAGCATATGGATCGCAACCAGCACGAACAACTCTTCCTTGTCAGAAAAGTGGTAGTACAACGTCGGCTTGGTCACATCGGCAGCCTGCACAATGTCGTTGATCGACACGGCGCTGTAGCCGCGCTGCATGAACAGCCGCGTCGCCGTCATCAGAATGCGCGCTGCGGTTGGACCGTATGCTGGTTCGTTCATGGCATCTTGCATGGGTTCTCAACTGCGCTTTTCACACTGAACAGGTCGGGCGCACTCCTTTCCGCATCTCATTGTACCACTCTACCGAACGGTCAGGAATAGTCTACCATGAATGCACAGGTTTTGTCAATAGTGTGCAATGGTTTTTGAACCCCTGGCGTATAGACGTTGCAGTGCAGCGTCTATACGCCAGAGGGGCGCATCGTCGGAACACAGGCGCAGGCGTGTGCGAGTGCGGAAGCAATGGTTTTTGAGAAAAGAATCCGGTATCGCCACGTTCAGCCCGCGCAGGCGGGCTTTGCAACTGGAGCCCGCGACTTATGGTTTTTGAGAAATTAATCGGGTATTGCCCAACCCAGCCCGCGCAGGCGGGCTTTGCAACCGGAGCCCGCGGCTTCAGCCGCGGGGCAGGGAGGCGGATAGCGGAATAATTATTCAAAGTCCATTAAGGGCAACCGTCCTGTCGGGCGCACGATGACCGGAGAACATTGACATACAGCGTTCGACCGGCGCACCCATTGCAAAAAGAGCCTTTTGCGCCGAAGCGCTTATGGAGCAGAGGGAGCGGTTTTCTGGCTGAAGCGCTTATGGAGAGACGATCTCTTCCAGCATGTCCCGGACCAGGTTGACGTCAAAGGAGCGACGTGTTTCTGGAAGTTGCGGGCTGGCAATGCATGTGGATGAATTCCCTGCACCCTGTGGTAGAGCACACGACTCACGGCGTCGGAAGCGTCACCTGATATTCAATACGCTCTGGCGACGCAACTCGACGTGAAGCGTCCAGAATTTCGATTGACACCAGATTACCAGCCATATCGTAATCAAGAATCACGCCAGGCTTTTCCTCGTCGCTCTCCGCAACCAGCGTGTCAGCAAAGATCACCGTCAGCGTATCAGTTTCGCGATCGTAGATGACCTTCATTCCTTCCTCCGATACGTCGCAACCTTGCTTGTGCGATAAGCCGTGACAACAACCGGCGGGATAACATCAACGTCGACAAAAACACGAACAAGGTAGAGTTTGGGCGGATCGCCAATCTGAAAGCGTGACTGATAGACTGCGCGACCTTCCCGCACGATTTCAACCTGTTCCGGGGCTGCCAGAACGCTGGTGATCTCGCTCTCGCTGATCTGGCGACGACTCATTTCATTTCGAGCGTGCTCAGATATGCGATAGTGGGCAATGGGCTGCGCGTTTGTCATTGTTCATGTGTTGGCACGCCTGTCTTGCGTGAAGTATACACCATCTCTGTTCTGAGGCGAAGGTCATCCTCGGCATGAGGCGCCAATCGGTGATCATTGCTGCAGCAACTGGCCTGGCACAGCGATGCGTTGCGACGGTGACAAAAGTAAAGAGGGCGTCGAGACGCGAACCCTCCGCATCTCAAACGCCCTCCCAAAATTGGTTCCAACCCCTAACCCTGATCGCTCTGCGGAATGAGGACGTCCCACCAGACGCGACCGCTGCGCTTCTGCATGAGATCGACGTGGATGTGCTTCAGTTCGGTGTACGCCATCAAGCCGTAGATGCCATGCTCGCGCCCGATGCCGCTCTGCTTGTAGCCGCCGAACGGCGCGCGCGGCAGAATGATGTGATGATCGTTGATCCAGACGGTGCCGGTGCGGATGCGCTTGGCAACCTCAATGGCGCCCTGGATGTCGCGCGACCAGACAGCCGCGCCAAGCCCGTAGCGACTGGCGTTCGCCAGTTCGATCGCTTCCGTCACCGTGCGATACGGAATGACCGACAGCACCGGACCGAAGATCTCTTCCTGCGCCAGGCGCGTGCCGTTCAAAACGCCGGTGAAGATCGTCGGTTCGATGAACGGACCACGCTCGAAGCCGGGGACTCGCGCGCGTTTGCCGCCGGTCACCAGGCGGGCGCCTTCGTTTCTGCCAACGTCGATGTACTCCTCGACGATCCGGCACTGCGCTTCGGAAACGAGTGGACCCAGGTCGGTTTCCAGGTCGAGCGGGTCGCCGATCCGCAGCGAGCGGGCGCGGGTCACCAGGCGCTCGATGAACTCGTCGTGCAGGCTTTCCGGCACCAGGCAGCGCGTTCCCGCCTCGCAACTCTGCCCGCCGTTGAAGAAGACGCCAAACAGCACGCCATCGGTGGCAAGTTCGAGATCGGCGTCGGGCATCACCAGGCTCGGCGACTTGCCGCCGAGTTCGAGGGTCAGGCGCTTGATCGTGTCGCTCGCCAGCCGCATGATGTGGCGCCCGGTTTCGGTCGATCCGGTGAACGACACCTTATCCACGCCAGGGTGGCGCGCCAGCGCATCGCCAACCTCGGCGCCTGGACCGGTCACGACATTCAGCACGCCGCGCGGCAGCACCCCCGACTCGTGGATCAACCGCGTCAGCAGCAGCGCCGTCAGCGGCGTGTAGGACGCCGGTTTGAGCACCACGGTATTCCCCGCCGCCAGCGCGGGCGCGATCTTCCAGATCGTCATGAGGAGCGGGTAGTTCCAGGGTACAATCTGCCCGCAGACGCCAATCGGCTCACGCCAGACAAAGTTCCAGCTCACCGAGGGAATATCCGTCCACGGCAGCGCCTCATACGGATGGATCGTCGCCAGTTCGGCGAACACGCGCAGGTGCTCGACCGACCAGGGAATATCGACGAAGGTGGTTTTGCGCAACGGCGCCCCAAGGTTGCGCGATTCGAGTTCCGCGAATTCGGCAGTGTGCTCTTCGATCAGATCGGCGATTGCATTGAGAATGCGGGCGCGTTCGTGACCAGGGGTGTGGGGCCAGGGACCGCGATCAAAC
>DAOTWI010000001.1:0-5124 GCA_034436075.1 Roseiflexus sp. | reverse complement strand
CAAGAGGCGAGAGGCAAGAGGCAAGAGGCAAGAGGCGAGAGGCAAGAGGCAAGAGGCGAGAGGCAAGAGGCGCGAGGCGCGAGGCGAGAGGCAAGAGGCAAGAGGCAAGAGGCAAGAGGCGCGAGGCAAGAGGCGAGAGGCGCGAGGCAAGAGGCAAGAGGCGAGAGAGAAGTATGGTTGCAGGTTGCAGGTGACACATCGCACGTGTAATCGACCCTTCGTGCGCATTCGTGTCCTTCGTAGACGCCAGAAGCAACTGCTGGCAGAGAGGGATTGCCATTCAGGGAACACGGAAAGGTGCAGCGAGGCAAGCGGCGAGAGGCGAGAGGTGAGAGGCGAGAAGCGAGAGGCGGTGGTCCGGGGGATGCGAACGTCACCCCCCCGCCTCATGCCACGACCAGACCCCGCCCAGCGCACATGCGCCAAATCGCTCGTTTCCCCCTTCGTTGTGCACCGTCAAACGATAGAGCCGGTCGTGATGATCATAAGCGTGCAGCATCGTGTCGTCGTACACGGCTGCACTGAGCAGATACCGCCCTGCCAGCAGAGGCAGCGCCGCAATCCGCATCTCGACGGTGCCTTCGCCCTGCACGGCGGGAATGTCGAGACCGGCGAACAGCGTGTTTGGTCCGGCAAGCAGGATGCCGCTTTCGTGGTGAATTGCCAGACCGAATACAGGGCGTGATACGGTACGATGAGCGCGATAGCGGAGTCGGATCGTCAGCGGTGCGCCGGTGGACGCCACTGCACACACCGCTTCGCTCGCATCACGCAACTCCACGCTGGTAATCTCAATATCGCGCGTACCGAAGCGCCGGTTTGGTCCGGCAGTCGCCATGTCCTGCTGGATCAGCGCCTCACGCTCACGGCGGTTCACCTCAGCAAGGTAGGCGTCAATCACCTCACCGGTTGCGCCAAGCGCACGAACCGCGCCATGATCGAGCCATACGGCGTGATCACACAGGGTGCGCACAGTCTCGAGCGCGTGCGACACAAACACAATCGTCTTCCCCATGTGACGGAATGTCAGAATGCGATCCATGCATTTGCGCTGAAACGCCTCGTCGCCAACCGCCAGCACTTCGTCGGTGATCAGAATATCGGGGTCCACCGCCGTTGCGACCGCAAACGCCAGGCGCGTATACATGCCCGACGAGTAGTATTTGACCTGGAGATCGAGAAAGTCGGCCATATCGGCGAACGCGACGATCTCATCCAGCCGCGCAGCCATCTCGCGCCGGTTGAGCCCCATGAGCGAACCGTAAAGAAACACATTATCGCGACCGCTCAAATCGGGATGGAACCCGCTGCCGAGCTCAAGGAGCGCCGCCACCCGCCCCCGCAACCGCACCCGTCCCGATGTCGGCTCGAGGATGCGGGTCATCAACTTGAGCGCTGTGCTCTTCCCGGCGCCATTGTGCCCGATCAGCCCAAAACTTTCACCGCGCGCAACGCTGAAGCTGACATGACGCAGCGCCCAGAACTCATCAGCCGCCTTCCCTGAGCGAAAAAGCCTCGATAGACGCTCCCGAACGGTCACAGGGCGTTCACGCTGCAAAAGAAACCGCTTGGAAACGTCCTCGAATTCGATCACCGCGCTCATCGCGCCTCTCCTGTATTCCCTCGTCGTGGCTGGCATGTCGCATCTCCCGCCAGACGTGCATAGTATAGCGAAGATCACTGTTGACACAACAACATACCGTGTGCTACATTCACATCTGCGCCAGTGTTAAGGAATGTTTCGATGACTCGCAACCGTCAGTTCGACCGGCTTCTCCCCGCGCACGCAGACGATGAACCGCTCTTTTCCAAACACGGACAGATCGTTGCCGCTCTGGCGCGCTCGCTGCTCGAACGAACGCCAGGCGACCGGATTACACGCGTTCACGAGTATGCCGCGCGCCTGGACGCCAGCGTCGGGACAGTGCAGGCCGGGTTCCAGTACCTGACATCGGTTGGCGCGGTGCATCTCGAGGCGCGGGGACGGCTTGGCACATATGTTTCCGCCATTGATTATCCTCTTTTGTGGACAATCGCGATGCGCCGGCCGCTGGTTGGCGCCCTGCCGCTCATCTACTCGCGCCGCCTGATCGGGTTGGCCACCGGGCTGCGCACCCAGTTCGACCGCCTGCCGATCGACCTGGAACTGCGCTTCATTCGCGGCGCCGGTCAGCGCGTGCAGGCGCTGGCGTCACAGCAGTGCGATTGGGCGCTGCTCTCACGCTATGCTGCGAGGCAGTATCCGGAGATCGACATCGTGGCAGAACTCGGTTCCGACACGTATATGGCGCAACACGTGCTGATCCTGCGCGATGCCGCTGCGCCCGGCGTTCAGGACGGCATGCGAATTGGGGTGGACCGATCGTCTGGCGATCACACGCTTATCGTGCATGCAACCTGCCGTGGACAGGGCGTCGAGTTTGTCGAGATCGACTATGCCGAAGGATTGAACCTGGTGATGAGCGGCGTCATCGATGGAACCGTCTGGAGTCGTGAGGACGTGCCATCCGAAATCACCGATCTGCGCGTTCTCCCATTGAACGTGGATGATTACCCGGAACTTGTAGACCTTGGCACGGCGGCGCTGGTCGTCGATAAGGGAAATCGGCCCGTGGCTGCGGTGCTCAGCGCCGCCATCGAAACGAATGAATTGCGCCTGATCCAGAACGAGGTGCTGGGACGACGCCGCGAGCCGGCCTACTGAGAGCCTGTAATGACAGAATTGACCATCGCCAGCGCCGCTGACGCATGGGCAGCGGCGCAACACGCGCGCCGCAAGCCGCTGGCGGCATCCACGATCGCTACATACTGCGATGCATGGTGTTCATTTGCGGTATGGGCGCAACGCGAAGGGCGACGTACCGTTGCTGATATTGCAGCCCCCGATCTGGGCGCGTGGATCGATTCGCTGAGCGGCATGGCGGATGGGACGGTGCTGACGTATGGGCACGGCGCGCTGGCGATCTGCAAGTTTCTTGCCGATCGCGGTCACCTGCGCTGCGATCTGGCGCTGGTTCGCCTGCACCTGCGCGATGCGCTGCCGCGCGCCTATGCCAGTCGCGCGCCGGATGTTCCCGATCTACGTCACCTGGTGTCGTTCTACGATGGCGAATTGCCGCCCGGCGAAGCGGGAAGCCGCGCTGAACGCGACCGCCTGAATATGCTGCGCAACGCTGCGCTGCTGCACACCCTCTTTTCCACCGGAGCGCGGATCTCTGAGGTGTTGAGCCTGAATGCCAGCGCCGTTCGCGCCAACGATGGCAGCATTCTTCCGCGCGCTTTCGTGGTCGGCAAGGGCCAGCGCCGTCGCGCCGTCTTTCTGCGCGGGCATGCACAACGGGCAATCCTGCGCTACCTCCATGCGCGACACGCCACGTTTCCGCGCGCCGATGCGCTCTTCATTTCCCACGGTCCGCGCGGTGCGGGCGGACGATTGGGGCGCATCGCAGCGTGGGAGATCGTAACGAACGCCGCTCATCGCGTTGCAGACCGGATCGAACGCGAAGGGCGCACCCGTGAAGCGCATGCGCTGCGGACCGTCACCCCCCACACCTTCCGTCATTTCGTCGCCACCTGGCTGCTCAACGAAGGCGCCCAACTCTCCGAGGTCTCGGCGATTCTGGGGCATGCCAACACCCGCATCACCGAGCAGTATTACGCGCGCCACACCGATGAACGGCTGCAAGAACTGCACGATCAGTTTGCGCCCAATCCGGAATCGTAATGATTTTACCTGCCCTTAATACGTTCTTGACACTCCCGCGTTATGATTGTGTATCGCCTGTGGTATACTCAGGAGAAGGCACCCGCTCACCCGAAATCTAAGGAGAGTTTCCCGTATGCGCATTCTCGTCCTTGGCGGCGACGGCTATCTGGGCTGGCCGACCGCATTGCACCTCTCGCAGCGCGGCCACGAGGTGGCTGTCCTTGACAACTTCTCACGGCGACTCTGGGATCACGAACTCGGCGCCGAAAGCCTGACGCCCATCGAGACGCTTCAGCAGCGCGTCACAGTCTGGCGTCAGATCACCGGTAAAATCATTACCCCCTTCATCGGCGATCTGTGCGACTACACCTTTCTCGAACCGGTGATCCGTGATTTCCAGCCGGAGGCGGTTGTCCATTTCGGTGAGCAGCGTAGCGCCCCCTACTCGATGATCGACCGCCAGCACGCTGTGTTCACCCACGTCAACAATGTCGTCGGCACGCTGAACCTGCTCTACGCCCTTGCCGACCACGCGCCGGATTGCCATCTGGTCAAACTGGGAACCATGGGAGAGTATGGCACCCCGAATATCGATATCGAAGAGGGGTACATTACCATCACCCACAAGGGGCGCACCGATACCCTCCCCTACCCGAAACAACCCGGCAGCTGGTACCACGCCACCAAAGTGCACGATAGCACCAACATCCTGTTTGCCTGCCGCATCTGGGGGTTGCGCGCCACCGACCTGAATCAGGGGGTGGTCTATGGCGTGGAAACGCCTGAAACAACGATGGACCCGCGCCTGGCGACGCGCTTCGATTACGATGGCGTCTTTGGAACGGCGCTTAATCGCTTCCTGGTGCAGGCGGTCGTCGGTCTGCCGCTGACCGTCTATGGCAAGGGCGGGCAGACGCGCGGCTTCCTCGACATTCGCGACACCCTGGCGTGCGTCGAACTCGCCATCCTCAACCCGGCGTCGCGCGGTGAACTGCGCGTGTTCAATCAGTTCACCGAACAGTTCAACGTCGCTGGTCTCGCCGAAGCCGTGCGCGAAGCGGCACAGGAGTTCGGTTTCGATGTCGCCATCCACCACCTGCCCAATCCGCGCGTCGAAAAAGAAGAGCACTACTACAATGCTGCCAATACGCGCCTGCTCGATCTGGGTCTGAAGCCGCATTACCTGAGCGAAACGCTGCTTGAATCGGTGATGCGTGTGGTGATGCACCATCGCGACCGGGTGCGGCCCGAACTGATCATGCCCGCCGTCAACTGGCGCCGCACGCATAATCCGGTCCTGCCAGCCGAGGAGCCAATCACCCGGCCGTCGTAAACGGGATCGGCGTCGGTCTGGAGGGGTGTGTATGTGGGTCGGGCGCCCCTACCGCGCCTGATCCACGCGGGCGCCCACGAGGGGC